>JANWVS010000043.1 GCA_025056835.1 Gemmataceae bacterium
ATCGGGTTCCGGTAAATCGACGTTATTGAATTTGCTCGGTTGTCTAGATCGTCCGACCAGCGGCCGCTACTACCTCAATGATGAAGACGTTTCCGAAATGGACGACGACCAACTTTCCGACATCCGCAGTCGCTACCTCGGCTTTATCTTCCAGTCGTACAACCTGCTTGCCCAATACACGGTCGTTGAAAACATCGCCGTTCCACTCATGTACCAAGATAAACGCCTCGACGATGCTGCCCGCAGCCGCTGCATCAAACTGGCCGAGTTGGTGGGCCTGGGCAATCGCCTCGATCATCGGCCCATGCAGCTCTCCGGTGGCCAACAACAGCGCGTGGCGATCGCTCGGGCCTTGGTCAATGATCCGCATGTGATTCTCGCTGACGAGCCGACCGGCAACCTCGACTCGCGCACCAGCGATGAAATCATGACGATGCTCACCAAGCTCAACGAAGCGGGCAAAACCATTATCATGGTGACCCACGAAAACGACATCGCCGCCTGGGCCAAGCGCGTCATCCGCATGCGCGACGGCGTGATCGAAACCGACGAACTCAACGGCCAGCGGCGCTTCAGCGATGCCGAATTGTCGCCGAGCTTTATGACCACGCTGAGCGACATCCTCGCCCATTAGAGCCAGGTCACGGTTGGAGACCCTGCCCCTACAATGGCCTCCATGAACCCGTCCCCGCAGGTCGTGCAAGGCCTAGTGTCGATCCTCGAACAGAAATCGCTTGCTCGCGACACCTATCTGCTCCGCTTGGAGGCGCCGTTGATCGGCCAGATGATTCGGCCCGGCCAATTTGTCATGCTGCGCTTGTTGGGCGGCAACGACCCCTTGTTGGCCCGGCCGTTCGCCCTGTACGACACCGTGCTCGACGATCAAGGCCGGGTGATCGGCATCGACATCGTTTATCTTGTCGTCGGCAAAGCCACGAGCCGACTCGCGCAACTGCGGGCCGGCGACACCGTGGAAATCTGGGGACCTTTGGGCAACGGCTTCCCTGAACCGGCTGGACCGCATGTCGTCCTGGTGGCCGGCGGTATTGGTCAAACGCCATTTCTGGCCCACGTTCGCGAGCTGCTTGGCGGCCGGGGCTACGCAGGAGCGGCCGTCCGGCGTCGGGCGGAGTCGGTGCGCCTTTGTTACGGTGTGCGAACGCAAGCCTACGCGGCCGGGGTGGAGCAATTTCTCGCCGCCGGCGCCGAGGTGCTCTTGGCCAGCAACGACGGAACAATCGGCCATCATGGCTTCGTGACGGATTTGCTCGAGACGCTGCCGCGGCCCGACCATGTCTTTGGCTGCGGACCAGAACCAATGCTCCGCGAGTTGGCGCAAATCGCCAATCGACAAAGGCTGCGATGCCATCTCTCGTTGGAGACGCCGATGGCCTGCGGCGTCGGCATCTGTTACAGTTGCGCCGTGGCGATTAAGACCGACGCCGGTTGGGACTACCGCCGCGTCTGCGTCGACGGTCCCGTCTTCGACGCAGCCCAACTACACTGGTGAAAGCCCTTGCGCCTGCCGCCGCTGCGCTGCATGAAGTCGTCCCTCGTCGACACAAGTGCACGGTTCCTCCCCGTTGCAGACGGCCCTTGGTGGAAACTGCCACATATCCGCTGGTAGGTTGCTGGGCGCCGCCCTATCATGGCTAGAAGCTGCGCGCCCGGGGCTACGGCGCTGCCGACGCGGCTCGCGGCGATCGTCGAACGCATGGCGGCGTTGCGGAAAGGCACAGAATCATGCGGAAATGGATTCCAATCGCCGGAATAGTCATCGCGATCTCGGGCTTGCGGAGTGGGGCCTATGTCGAGGTTCCCTACTCCATGGGGCGCGTCTTGGCGGAATCAACGAACGTCGTTTTGATTGAGGTCCAGCAGGTCAACAAAGAACGCAATCTCATCATCTACAAGAAGCTCAAAGACCTCAAGGGCCAGCACCCCGAACAGATCATCAAGCACAACATCGGCAAGAACGGCTTTCACCCCCGCGAGTGGCAATACGTGATGGCCTGGGCCGAGCCGGGCAAGAGAGCGGTTTTCTTCCACAATGGCGGCGCCAGCGAGACTTGCATCGGTACGTATTGGTACCAGGCCTACAAAGGCGGCGACTGGTGGGCCATGAGCCACGGCGAGCCGTACCTGTTGCGCACCTACTGCGGCGACGTCGACCGGCTGGCCGAGGCCGTCTCTGCCATGCTGCAAGGCAAGGAAGTCGCCCTGCCGTGCATGGTGGACGGCAACCGCGAACAGATCCAGCTCCGCAAGGGGAAAATGCAAATCCTCCGAGCGAGCCTGAAGATCCAGGACTACAATCCCAAGCGCGACTTTCTCGGCTTCGGCGCCGACTTGGTGGATATTCCGCAATTCAAAACGATCGTGGTCCTCGAGGAGAGCAGCGGGGGGTGGAAGTTCCTGCCGGCTGCCAAGGTGCAAAGCCAGGGCACGGGCTGGACCGCTTGGGACTACGACGACTCCGCTTGGCAGCGCGGCAAGGCGCCGATCGGTTACGGCGAAGAAGAGATTGCCAAGCGCCGTGGTACCACGATCGACCTCAAAGGCCGGAGTATGGTCTTCCGTCGAGAATTTCTTGTTTCGGCCGATCTGCTCCAACAAAAGGACGTCACCTTCCGCGTCGGAGTCGCCAGCGACGACAGCGCCGTCGTCTATCTCAACGGCACCGTCATCGACCAGGATCCCGAGGCCGATCATGAATTCGCGTACTGGAACCGCGAGATCGAACTGAAACCGCAACAATTGCGCGCCGGCCGCAACGTCATCGCCGCCTTGGTCAGGAACGCTCCGCAAAGCTCCGACTTGTATTTCGACATGGAAGTGGCCGCCCTCATTCCGATCCCCAAGAAAGTCGCCAAGGGTGGGCCGCCGATTGCGGCCAAGACCGGTCCGGGAAAAACTCCCGCGTTGCCGGAAGAGAAACTGCCGCCGGAACTGGTCATCGACCGCCAGCGGCGAATGGTCTCCCTGCCCTGCACCGTTGCCCCGCGAAAGCTGCCGCATTTGAAGGACATTTACCCGATCGAAGTCGTGGCGACTTTGCCGCATCCCCAAGGGCAGAAGGCCCACGAGACCATCGTCAATTTTCAGGGAATTCGCCCAAGCATGGTCCACCGCGCCTTGCTGGAGTTGAATTTGAAACCGGGCGCGCCGGCCCGCGGCGAAGACGCCAAGCCGACCGGACCGGAAGTGGAAGTTTACTTCGAGACCGTCGGCCCCATGCCGCAGCGCTGGCCTATCGACGGCGTCTTGCTCGACACGCGCACCGGCAAGCCGCCGCCGCCGTTGACCTGGCGCTTCACCGGCTCGGCTTTTCGACAGCCTGATCCGGAAAAAGATGAGTTCGTCTATGGCGCCAACGTCACCGGCACGTTAATTACGATTTTCCCGGTGACCGACGAAACCGTCATCCAGGCCGAGGTGTCGCTGGCCAACGAAGGCGTCTGGCGGCTGGAAGTGAATCCCAAGGTCCTGCCCAAGGAAGGCGCCTCGGGGCGGCTCGTGATCCGCGCCAAGTAGTGTTCCGTCGGCCAGCGCGCAGGCTTGGTGCTGGGCGGAACCGGGAAGTACAATTGCGTTCCTCGCCATGAGCCTCAGCGATCTCAGCATCAAGAACCCGGTCTTTGCCGTGATGCTGTCGGCGGCGATGCTGGTGTTCGGCTATCTGGGCTATCGCGACCTGGGCATCAGCCAATTTCCTGAGCTGGATTTTCCCGTCGTCAACGTCACCACCTACCGCGAAGCTGCTTTGCCCGAGACGATGGACTCCGACGTGACCGACATCATCGAAGACGCCGTGTCGGTCGTCGAAGGCATCGACTACATGACTTCCCAGAGCAGCCAAGGCGTCAGCGTGGTGACGATCTTTTTTCACTTGTACCGCGACATTGATGCCGCCATGCAAGACGTGCAAAACGCCGTGGCCGCGGCCATGCAGCGTTTGCCAACCGACATCGACCCCCCCGTCGTCAGCAAGGTCAATTTCAACAAGTTTCCGGTGATGTGGTTGTCGTGCCACGGTACGCGGCCGTTGCCGGAATTGAGCCGGTTTGTCGACGACCACCTCAAGCGGCACATTCAGGGCATTCCCGGCGTCGGCGGCGTTATGTACGGCGGACTGCGGGCCCGCAACATGCGTATCTGGCTCGACCGCACCAAACTCCAGGCCTACCATCTCGACCCCGTGGACGTGATGCAGGCCGTGCGGGCGGAACACATCGAAAAACCGGCCGGCTATCTGCAAAGCGACACCCGCGAACTGAACGTGCGGACCATGGGCGAGGGACGCACCGTCGAGGACTTTGAGCAACTGCCGGTTAGTAAGTTCGGCGGCCAGATCATCCGGCTGCGCGACGTCGCGGTGATCGAGGATGGACTGGAGGACCGCCGCAGCCTGGCGCGCTTCAACAGCCAGCCGACGGTGGGAGTGGGAGTGATGCGGGCCATGGGAGCCAACGTGGTCCAGGTGTGCAACGAGGTCAAGCAGCGCCTGCCGGAGTTGCGCAAGTTATTGCCGCCGGGAATGGAACTGAGCATTTCGACCGATTTTTCCCTGTTCATCATCGACGACATCGAGGAGGTCAAGGAGGCGATGCTGCTGGGGATCGCACTGACGGCCCTGGTAACCTTCTTCTTCCTCGGCGCCATTGGTCCGACGCTCAATGTCTGCATTTCGATACCGACCTCGCTGATCGGCACGTTTTTGGCCATCAAGTGGTTTGGTTTCACCATCAACTTCATGACGCTCCTGGCGCTGTCGTTATCGGTCGGCGTCGTCGTGGACGACGCGATCCTGGTGCTTGAGAACATCTACCGGCGGCGGGAACACGGCGAAGACAAGCGCACGGCGGCGCTGCTCGGCGCTCGCGAGATCACGTTCGCCGCGGTGGCCGCCACGTTTTCGATCATCGCCATCTTCATACCCGTGGCGTTTCTCAAGGGGTCGATCGGTCGGTTCTTCATTCAATTTGCGGTGACCACGACCGCCGCCGTGCTCTTATCGTTAGTCATTTCCCTGACGATCACGCCGATGCTGTGCGCCTACTTCCTGAACGTCAAGGAACTGCGCCGGCCCCGGCCGCGGCCGCGTCCCTGGCGACTGGCTTGCCTCGCCGGTTGTCTCGTGGTGCTGCTGGGCAATGGCCTGCGCCTGACGGCAACCGCCTGGCCCGAAGCCGCGGCTTGGGCCTGGTGGCCCGTGGCCTTGGGGACATCGTGGGCGCCGGCGTCGTGGCATTGGCCGACGTTGCCGCGCTGGCACGAACTGGCCTGGTGGTGGCAGGCCCTCGGCGCCGTGGCCGCGTCGGGCGTGGAATTTGCCGCGGCGGCGGCCATCGTCCGCTTCGGCAACGTGGTTTACTGGTTTCTCGACCGGTTCGTTTTGCAACTGCTTTTGATCCGGCCGACCGACTGGCTCCTGGCCCAAACGGCGCGAACCTACCGTTGGGCGCTCGACCAAGCCTTGCGGCACCAGTGGTGGGTGATTCCCGCCAGCGGCGGGCTGGCGGCCTCGGCCCTGGTTTTCGTGTTCGGCATCGACCTTCCGACACCGTGGGGTCGCGCGACCATCAAACCGATCGGAACAGAATTGGTGCCCAGCGAAGACCAGAATCGGCTGCTGGTCAACGTCATCTGCCCCGTCGGCAGCAGTATCGACTATGTCGACGACATGCTCGCCAAGGGGGAAAAAATCTTGCGGCAGCTGGTCGATCCCGTTACCGGCGAGCCAGTCGTGGCGACCTATTTCACGGCCGTGTCGATGCGGCCCGGCCAACTGGTCAGCGAGGGAATCATTTTCGTTCGCCTGATACCGCCGGTGGCCGACGACGGCCGCACCCTCCGCACCCTTCATCAGAACGACATCATCGCTCAGATTCGAAAGTTGTGCAACGCCGTGCCCGGCATGCGGGCCGTGGTACTGGACTTGTCGACGCAGGGATTCACGGCCACGCGCGGCTACCCGGTGGATTTCGCCGTGCAAGGCCCCGACTGGTCTAAGGTGACGGAATTTGCCGAGCGCATCCGCCACCGGCTCCTCGAATGCGAGGCGGTCACCGACGTCAACAGCGATTATCGCCCCGGTATGCCTGAGGTCCACGTCGTGCCCGACGCGATCAAGGCCGGCGAGTTGGGGGTGCCTGTGTCGCGCATCGCTTACGCTATCAACGTCGCTGTTGGCGGCCAGCGCAATGGCCGGTTCACCGACCTCGAGAAGCGCTACGACGTCCGCGTGCGTCTGCTTGAGAGCCAGCGTTCCTCGCCGGATCAGCTTGATGATTTGTATGTGAAAAACGATCAGGGCAAACTCATCGCCCTGCGCGACGTCGTCCGCCGTGAAACAATCTCGATGCTGCCGGTCATCAATCGCTACAACCACATGCGCAAGGTGCAGTTGACAGCCAATACGGCCCCCGGCGTCCCCCAAGGCGAAGCCCTGAATCGGGCATTGGAGATTGTCGACGAGGTCCGGGAGGAGATGGAGCTGCCGCCAGCCTATCGTGTCGTCGTGCTGGGCAACGCCCAAGCCATGCAGGAGACGCTCGACAGCCTGTGGTGGGCCTTGGCCTTGGGCTTCATCGTGGCCGCGATGATCTTGGGGGTGCAATTCAACTCCTTCGTGCATCCCTTCACGGTGTTGCTGGCCGTGCCCTTTGGCGTGACGGGCGCCTTGGCGACGTTGTGGTGGTGCGGCGATCGGCTGAATTTCATGAGCATGATCGGCATGGTGCTGCTCGCCGGTCTGGTCAAGAAGAACTCGATCATCCTCGTCGACTATACGAATCAATTGCGGGCCGAGGGGCTGGGACTGCGAGAAGCGGTGCTGACGGCGTGCCCGGTCCGTCTGCGGCCGATTTTGATGACGACTTTTGCCACCGTCGCCGCCGCTTTGCCGCTGGCATTAGGGTTGGGGCCGGGGGCAGAAACACGAGCGCCGCTGGCGCGGAGCATCATTGGCGGAATCACCCTGTCCACGCTGGTGACGTTGATCATCGTGCCGATCTTCTACGTGTTGTTTGATCGGTTCGGCTCGTGGGTCTGCCGTCTCGCCGAACGCCCCACCCCCGCCGCGGACGCCGACAGCCAAACGAAGCGGCCTGATACGGCGACGCCGCCCCAGCGTTAGCGTACGGCGGGTAGTAGGCCGCTGCTCAGCAGTTCGTCCAAGGTCGCTTGGTTGACCTCAATCGACAACAACACACTGGTCTCGCGTTGCTCGAGATCGAAAGTCTGGCTGACTTCGCCGAGCAGTTTGCCGAGTTTGCCGGCATGGTTTGGGTCGGCCAATCCAGCAGCGAGTTCGAGCAACGCTTTGCCCCGGGAGATCCAGAGATTCAGCACGGCGCTGCGAAGCGCCGCGGCGTCGTTGATGTCGTGACAAGTGAAACCAAGACTGAGCTTGATTTTCTGGTCGCCGCGCGCATCAAGCGAAAGGACGGTCCCCTTGCCGCGCTGCACCAAGGGTACCAGCGGTTTCGCCTCGGGAACGAAGATGAGTGCCAGGCTCAGGTGTTTTTCGAGTTGACGCAATCGTTCTTTCATCGGAGGATCGAACTGAAGCGCCGCCCAAATAACAGAACCGCTGACCTGCTCCACTTGGCTGCGCAAGTCGGGATGAACCTGGGGATGCGTAGCCGACGACACGCGCTGGGCGAGTGCTTCGGACGACATCAATCCCAGCACGGCGACGTTGTCGGAGGGAAAGGCCAAGGCAGCGTCCCGCCCGGCAATCGGCGCGCAAGCGAACACGGCCACGCCCTCATGTTGCTGCGGGGGGCCGGCGTCGGCCGCGTGCCGCAGCTTGGCAGCGTCGATGGGATGTTCCGTGCTCACGGCGCAGATCAGTGCCGCCGAAAGGTCGCTGCTGCCGGCCACCAGGGCACGGTCGGCGTCGGCGATCAGGTCATGCACCGCTGCCGGTATGGCCTCACTTTGGGCCAGCCAGCGCTTGAACTTATCCCACGCGAACTGCAAGTCGGGAGATTTGCGGACTTGTCCAAAATTGACGCCGACAATGATGTTGCTTTCCGGCGGGGCGAAGGCGAGCAGGTTGCGAGCCTGCTCTTGGTTGGCACGGGCGAGCGGATTGGGGTTCGCTGTTCGCAGGAACCCTGGCCAGAGAAACGCCGCAGCACTGAAGAGGGCGGCTCCGGCTGCGACGGCGCCCACGACCAGCCTTGCCGCTTTCGGCTTGAGTGCCGCTGCCGCCGGCGCCGCGCCCCTTGCCGCGTCGCTACCCGCCGTGAACTTGCTTCCACAGGTGGGGCACATCAATTCCACGCCCGGGGCGGCGCCGCTGCGCAAGGGCTTGCCGCACTTGGTACAGTTGATAAGCCTGCTCATGAGAGTGCTACCCGCGGCTGCGCCATTCGGTGTCAGCCATCTCGCCGCTTCGGCCCGTCCACAGGATCGGGTTGCCTTCACGAGCCTTTTTTCTTCCCCTGGTCCTTGCCCACGACTGGCTCGAGGATCACCCAAACGCGCGTGTCAAGCGGCGGAATCCGCTCCGTAGCAGCTTCGAAGGCGAGATCGTCATTCCCTTGCGGGCTGGCGATCGGCAAGTCGAGCATCGCCGTCTCAAAATTCGACACACATATGAGATCGCCTTGGTTGGCGGCGTAAAACGGTGGCTTGGTCTTGTCGAGCGGGTCTTGGAACAAGGTACTGCCGGCGAAGACCCAGTCGTACTCGAGGTCCTTCTGCGTTTTAATGCTGCGAATCCAGCGCTGAGCCGGCAGACGTTGCAGTTTCTGATCGGCGTCATAGAACTCAACGTACACCTTGATCGTTGTGCCGCGGGCCGGCTCATACTTCGGCAAGAACTTGACCGGATTTCCCGGCTCGGCTCGCGCCGCCAACAGCGCCGTGTGGATGTCCTTGGCGTTGACGTCGGCGGTCAGGATCGATTCGTGCTCCTTGGTATGTTTGCGGGTCAAGAATTGCTCGAGCTGGCCTTGCCGCAGGCAGACCTTGCTATCGATGAGCACACGCCGCTGATCGCCTTGGATTTCGAGGTAGACATTGTTGCCGACCTTGAGTTTCTTTGCCTCGGCTGCGACAGGCTTTGCGGCCTTGTCGTGGTTCTTGCCGCTCAGCGGATCGTCGCCGGCGCACCCGCTGAGTGAGAGCAGCATTGCCCCCACCAAGGCAACGAACAAGCACGAGCCGTGTTTCATGACGTTACCCCATCGACTGCACCCGATTGCGATGATCCACAAATACCAACTTGGGGCGAAAGGTTTTAAGTTCCGCGGCCTCGACCAGGGTGAAGGTCGCCACGATGATCAGGTCATTCGGTTCCACCAACCGAGCAGCCGCCCCGTTGGCAC
>JANWVS010000440.1 GCA_025056835.1 Gemmataceae bacterium
TGACCGGCCAGCTGGCCCAGCGACAAGCGGCCTGGGAGGCCGAGGCAATTAAGGACGGTAAATTACCTGCCGCGGTCCGCCAGGCCTTAGCGCTGGCTCGCGACCAGCGTGATAAGTCCCAACTCGAGTTGATTCGGGACCATTATCACAAGAGCGTCCCCGAGTTCGTGCAGTTGCAGGCACAACTCGACCAAGCCAAGAAAGCTCGCGACGCGGTGCAGAATTCTGTGCTCATCACCATGGTGATGGAAGAACGCAAGGAGCCGCGCGAAACGTTCGTGCTCATTCGCGGCATTTACAACAAGTATGGCGAGAAGGTGCAGCCTGGGGTGCCGGCTGCTCTGCCGCCGCTGCCCAAAGGAGCACCTAACAACCGCCTCGGCCTGGCCCAATGGCTCGTGTCGCGGGACAATCCGCTCACGGCGCGGGTGACGGTCAATCGGATATGGCAACAATACTTTGGCGTGGGACTGGTGAAAACGTCGGAAGATTTTGGCATCCAAGGCGAGCCGCCAAGCCATCCCGACTTGCTCGATTGGCTGGCCGTGGAATTCATGGAACCGGTCGGCTGGGCGCGGCCCAGTCCGGATAGTCCGCCAGCTGCCGGCGCTGCGCCGACGCCGAGCGCTTGGGACGTCAAACACATCCATCGCTTGATCGTCACGAGCGCGACCTACCGCCAAGGGTCCAAGGCATTGCCGCGGGCCTTGGAAAAGGATCCCGACAACCGCCTGCTGTCGCGGTTTTCACGCCTCCGCCTCAGCGCGTTTCAATTGCGCGACCAGGCCTTGGCGGTCAGCGGCTTGCTGGTGGAAAGACTCGGCGGACCCCCGGTTCGGCCCTACCAGCCTCCGGGCTTGTGGGAAGACTTCAGTTTCAATCAGATCAAGTACGTGCAAGACCATGGCGAAAACCTCTATCGCCGCAGCTTGTACACATTCTGGCGCCGCTCGATTGGTCCGCCGAATATGTTCGATGCTTCGGCCCGGCAGGTTTGCACCGTACGCCAGACTCGTACCAACACGCCCTTGCACGCTTTGACCTTGCTCAATGACACGATCTACGTCGAAGCGGCCCGCAACCTGGCGCAACGAGCGATGAAGGAGGGCGGGATCACCGCCGAGCAGCGTCTCGGACATGCTTTTCGTCTGGCGACGGCGCGGCCGGCCAGCGCTGCCGAGATCGCCGTGCTCCTCAACGGTTACCAGCGGGCGCTGAAAAATTACCAGGCCGATCGCGAGGCGGCGGTGCGGCTGTTGTCGGTCGGCGAATCGAAGCGCGACGAACGCCTCGACGTGGCCGAGCTGGCTGCCCTTACAGCCGTGGCGAACACGATCCTGAATTTAGATGAAGTCCTCACGAGAGAATGACGCCCGCACGGCCCGCACCGCGCATTGCAGGGCTGGGACCGAGACACTGGATTCGCGAGGGAATCACGATGCACCCGCTGCTTCAACATCAGCTTCGGTTGACGCGCCGTGAGCTTCTGGGCCGCTCCGGCGCCGGTGTTGGGCTGGCCGCGTTGGCGACCCTGCTGGGCCGCGACGCCGCCGTGGGCCAAACTTCCCCGGCGCGGGCTTCCGTCGGCCCACGGGGCGAACGGGGACTGCCGGGATTGCCGCATTTTCCCGCCAAGGCCAAACGCGTCATCTACTTGATGCAAACCGGGGCGCCGACCCATGTCGACTTGTTTGATTACAAGCCGCAGCTGTACCGCCGCCGCGGCGAGTTGCTGCCGCCTTCCGTTCAGATGGGCCAACGGCTGACCACGATGACGCAAAACCAGCGGCAGCTCATCCTCCCCGGCATCACCGGTTGGAAACGCTACGGGCGCTCTGGCCTATGGCTCAACGACTTTATGCCGCACATCGGCTCCATCGCCGACGATATTTGCCTGATCAAATCGATGCATACCGACGCGATCAATCACGCGCCCGCGATGACGTTGTTCCTCACAGGAGCGGAGCAACCGGGCCGACCCAGCATGGGCGCCTGGCTGTCGTACGGTCTGGGGAGCATGAATGACGACCTGCCGACATTTATCGTCATGACCTCCCAGGACCGTGAGCTCTCGTGCGGCCAGATCTTTTACGACTACTATTGGGGCAGCGGTTTCCTGCCTTCGCGTTATCAAGGCGTGAAGCTGCGCTCCAACGGCGATCCCGTCCTGTTTTTGTCCAATCCCCACGGCCTCACGCCGGCCGTCCGGCGCGGACAGCTCGACGACCTGGCAGCATTGAATCGCATGCACTACGAGCTGACCGGGGACCCGGAAATTCAAACGCGCATCGCCCAGTACGAGATGGCCTATCGGATGCAAACTTCGATTCCCGAGTTGACCGACTTCACGAACGAACCGCGGCATGTGCTCGAGATGTACGGCCCCGACGTCCACCGTCGCGGCTCCTTCGCTTGGAATTGTCTGATAGCCCGACGCCTGGCGGAGCGCGGCGTCCGCTTTATTCATCTGATGCACGCCGGTTGGGACCAGCATAACAACCTGCCTACCCAGCTCGAAATTCAGTGCCGCGACACCGATCAGCCGTCCGCCGCCCTGGTCAAAGACCTCAAGCAACGCGGCATGCTCGACGACACGCTGGTCATCTGGGGGGGTGAATTCGGCCGAACGGTCTTCGTCCAGGGAGACTTCACTCAACCGCGCTTCGGCCGCGACCACCACGGCCGCTGCTTTTCCATTTGGCTGTGCGGCGGCGGCATCAAGGGCGGTATCACCTACGGCGCGACGGATGATTTCTGCTACAACATTGTCGAGAACCCCGTCAGCGTCTTTGATTTTCAGGCGACGGTTCTCCACCTGTTGGGGATCGATCACACCCGCTTGACCTTCCGCTTCCAAGGACGCGACTATCGACTGACCGACGTTCACGGCGAGGTGGTTCACGACATTCTGGCTTGAGGAGTTGTCGTCGGGCACTTCCGACCATCGACTCAGTCGTCGGTGCTGTGTTCCCACCCGTCGAACTCGCCGACCAACTCGGCGAACGACACGTCGCAGCGGGGAACTTGAAGGCGCGCTTCCGCCAGGCTTACCAAGGGATCCTCAGTCTGCCGAATCCGCGCCAACTCGGTGTGCAGACGCTCCAACCACGGCGGTTCCGTCAGGCCGACGCCGCTGGGAGTCGCGGCCAAAGGCTCCACGGCCCGCTCCAACTCGCTCGGTTGTTCCGACGGACG
>JANWVS010000441.1:0-258 GCA_025056835.1 Gemmataceae bacterium
CACCGTCACCACGGCCAGCGTCTTGCACAAGACGTTGACGAGCCGCTCCACGCCTCGCACGGAAAGTTGCAGCCCGGCGACGTCGTACGACGGTCCGTCCGGGTCCGGCACCAACGGCAGCCACACGAGAAAGAAAAGCATCAGAAGGCTCGCTCCACCGAGCCGGCGCAGCAACCACGACCACGGCACGCGCCCCAACGCCGCCAGACCCAGGGCCATGGCCAGAGCCAGCGCCGCGGCCGGCACCGTTCGCAGCAG
>JANWVS010000441.1:268-3189 GCA_025056835.1 Gemmataceae bacterium
GTCGGCGCCAGGGCCGCCAGCCGCCAGCGCGCCTCCCATTGCGACAGCCAGGAAGACCTAGGGGAAGGCAGATCGAAGGCAAGCGTCATGACGCGAATTTCGCAGAGGCCGCGGCTGCCTAGCGCGTGGCGCCGAGGCAGTACAGGTAGCGATCGGAACGCAACAACAACCGCCCGTCGATGGCCGCCGGGCTGGCGTTGAAGACACTGCGATCCGACGCGAAGGTGTTGTGGGCCAGTTGCTTGAATTTCGTGCCCGCCTGAATCACGTACGTGCCGCGCGTGCGGCTGACGTAATAAATCTTGCCATCTGCCAGCAGAGCGGAAGCGTAGATCGTGTCGGGATCAGGCTCAAGTCGTTCGTCGTAGACGATGGCTCCGGTCGCGGCATTAACGCAGTGGACCGTGCCGCGGCTTTCGCTGGCCCAGTAAAAATGGCCGTCGTAATAGACGGGCGACGAGACGTTAGAGCCGCGCTTGACGGTCCAGAGCAGGTTGGAGGCGCCGAGATCGCCGTTGCCGCCGGCGCGAATTGCGATCGACGTATTGGGCCGGCCGCCCACGACGAAAACCGTCTCGCCGACATGGGTCAAGCTGGGGCACACGTAATCGGCAAGGCCCGTACAGCGCCACAGCTCTTTGCCTGTGTCCGGAGCGTAGGCCGCGACGCGCTGGTACAGGCTGATCAGCACTTCCTTGCGCCCTTGGCTTTCCAGCAGCAACGGCGACGACCAAGAATAGTCCACTCCCTTTTGTGTCCACGCCACGCGGCCGTCGGTGGTCCGCAAGGCCACGAGGGCGCCGCTTTCGACACTCGCGTTGACGATGACATGCTCGCCGACGACGATGGGAGAGGCGGCGGATCCCCAACTGTGCGTGTTGTGTCCGACGCTCTGCCGCCAGAGTTGCTTGCCGTCGAGGTCGAAAGCGACGACGCCGGCGACGCCGAAGAAACAGAAAATCCGCTTGCCGTCGGAGGCCGGTGTGCTCGAGGCATAACCGTGCAGGACCTGGTAGCCGCTGTATTCATGGTCCGGTACATCGGCAGCCACCGTGCGGTTCCAGAGAATTTTGCCGTTGCGGTCCAGACAAAGTAAATGGCGTTTGAGGTTCTTGATGTCGCCCGGATCGTCGGCTTTGACGCCGTAGCCGCTGTAGCAGGTGACGAAAATCTTAGCGCCGACGACGATCGGGCTGGATGCGCCGGGACCGGGCAGCTCGGTCTTCCAGAGCAGATGGTCGTTGTCGCTCCAGGTGGTCGGCAGGTTTTTGTCCGAAGCGACACCCAAGCCGCGTGGACCGCGAAACTGCGGCCAATCGGCTGCGGCGAACTCGACAGCGAAGAACCACAACAGTGCGGCTACGGCCCAGCGCATCATGGTAGCCTCGGGGCACGAGGGGGGCGACCGTTATCCTACAAAAAAAGCCCGCGAGAGGGATGTTCCCGCGGGCCGGCGAAGGTCGACGCGATGGTGTGCACCACAAGAGGGCGGTCAGCGATTGAAGTTCTTGGGCAGCACCTTGATGAGCTTTTCGAGGTTCTCTACCGAGACATCGGCACGAAGCACCATGTTGGCCCCGTCGTTGCTGACCCGCAGGGTCTTGGTGATTTCGACCAAGGGCTGCAACTCTTCGTTCTCCTTGGCCTTCTGGGTTGCGAGCGTTTTGACGAAGAGCAACGCGACGTTTGCTTTCTGCGCCAGGTCCTTGGCCGTTTCCTCGTCCTTGGCGTTGATGCCGAGTTGGAACTGGATGTCCTTGGCGAGCGTGATGGCAATGCTGATTCCGTCGAGGTTTTGCAAAGCGCCGGCGACTACTTCTCCGTTGGGAATCGGCGCGTTTTCCGTGAGCTTGCTCAGGGCGTTGCCGGTGGCCAGGAAACTGATGCTTTGCTTGCTGGATGTCGTTTTCAGCAGGGCCTTAATCGTCTCCTTCATGCCGCGGTTGTTGTTGCCGGAGAGGGCACCCTTGAGTCCCGCCTCGGTGGGACAGACCACCAGGGTCGAGTTGTTGACGAAAGCAGCATAGATTTTGAGATTGCCTTGGGGGGGAGTCAGTTCGTAAACCTTGGTAGCGCCGATCTTGGAGATTTTGAGCACGTCGCCGGACTCGCGCTCCAGTTCTTGCAGCGCCGCGTTGATCTTTTCGAGATTGAACTTGCCTTCGATAACCAAGAAGCCATTTTCCACTTCCTTGCTGCCATTGGAAGCGACGGTGATCGCATGGACGTCGTTGATCGGGTCGAAGCCGGCCTTTTCCAAATACTTCGCGGCCGGGATCGTTTGAAGCTGGCCCTCCAACGCCCCGCGGGCCTGCTCCAGGATTTCTTTGTACTGCTTGGCGATTTCCGACTCCCGCATTTGCTTGAAGTTGATCGAGATGATGATCTCGGTGTCGCCAGGCAAATACTTCGGATCGACGGCCCGCGCCGAAGCCGCCAGCCAAGCTCCAAGGGCCACCACCAACGCGGCCATGCCAAGTCGACGAGACAATGCCATACAATTCGCTCCTGTCTATCTGTCCACTGCCACATGCAGTGTTCTGGAAATTGTACCGAATCGCCCGACTCTGAGTTTCAACTTCCCGGGAAATCTCAATAAACACGCCGACGCCGCTGGGGTGCGAGGCCACCCGGCCGATGGGGAGGTGCTAATCGACCACACGGCAAATAAGGCATTTGAGGTAATTCGACTCGGGACAGGTAGCCGACGCCGGGTGGTCGGCTGACGGACCGCGCGATTCGAGCACTTGAAGGTGCCGCCGCGCTTGGGCTGCCAACTGACTGAGCAAGTCCAACAGCATTTCGCGACTGATCAAGCCTGTGCAGCAACAGACCACGAGGATGCCGTCGGCCGCCAACAGTCGCAGGGCCTGCGACTGAAGCCGGCGGTAGCCGCGCAGGGCTTCTTCCACAGCCGCTTC
>JANWVS010000442.1 GCA_025056835.1 Gemmataceae bacterium
CGACTGTGGGGCGGTTCTTGCAACGAGACCCGTGGCTGGGGTCGTTGCACGCGCCGCTGACGCCGCCCCAGGTGGAATATCAACTCGCCGACGCTGGGGCGTCGTTCGTGTTCGTCTCCACGGCGGAACAGACGGCCAAGCTGGCGTCTGTGCTGGTGAACCTGCCGGCCGTGCGCGGCGTGGTCTGTTTCGATGCCGACGCCGCCCGTTCCCTCAGCGGCTTGGCCGCAAGCTCGTGGCGGGCCTTCGTGCAGCGCGGTCGCGCCGCGCTGGCCACCGCGGCCGACGCCTTGCGCCAACGCGAACAACGTCTCCAGTCAGACGACTTGGCGACGATCATGTACACCTCCGGTACGACCGGCAATCCCAAGGGAGTCATGCTCACGCATGGCAACCTGCTGAGCAACGTCGAGGGTTTTCACGGCGGCTGCCAGTGCGGGTTGCACTCGATCGTCTTGAACTGGCTGCCGCTGAGCCACATCTACGCCCGCACCGTCGATCATTACTATTCGATGTATTGCGGCGCCGTGCTCTGCCTGGCGGAGTCGCCGGACACGGTCGTCCGCAACCTCGCTGAGATTCAGCCGACCAACATGTCTTCTGTGCCGCGCTTCTATGAAAAACTCCTGACCACCGTGGCGCAGGCCGACCCGAAGGCAACCGGGCGTCGCTTGCGGGCGATTTTCGGGCCGCGCATCGACTGGCTCGGCTCCGGCGGCGCCCCGCTGCCCGCGGCCATTGCCCAGGCGTACCACGACGCCGGTTTGCTGCTGCTCCAGGGCTACGGTCTGACCGAAAGCTCGCCGGTGATTTCGTTCAATCTCAAGTCGCGCTACAAACTGGAATCCGTCGGCCCGCCGTTGCCCAACGTCGAAGTCAAGATCGCTGCGGACGGCGAGGTGCTGTGCCGCGGGCCGCATATCATGAAAGGTTACTGGAACAACCCGCATGCGACCGCCGCAGCCCTCGACGGCGGCTGGCTGCACACCGGCGACCTCGGCCGCCTCGACGCCGACGGCTTCCTTTACATCACGGGCCGCAAGAAAGACCTGATCGTCCTCTCCAACGGCAAGAAGGTGTCGCCGTCGCTCGTCGAAGGCAAGCTTCTCGCCGATCCCTGGTTCGACCAAGCGGTCGTCTACGGCGACGGCCGCAATTTTCTGACGGCCCTGATCGTGCCCAACTGGGAGCAGGTGCGGCGCGGCTTGGCGGTGTCGGCGCCGGAGCTTGCCCAACAGGCGCCCGAAGCCCTGGCGAGCGCCCCTGCCGTCGTCGAACTGCTCAGCCAACACGTCGCGGCGGCTCTGGCCGAGCTGGCGCCGTGGGAACAGGTGAAAAAATTCGTGGTCGTGCCGCGGCCGTTCAGCGTCGGCGCCGACGAAATGACCGTCAGTCTGAAGTTGCGCCGCAATGTCATCCACGCCCGCTACCAGGCCGCCTTGGACCGATTGTACGAAGGCGCCGTCCCCGGCGACTGAAGATCGGCACGCTGCGCCTCGGTACAATGATGGTGCCGCGCGGCCAAACGATGGCGCCAAGCGCGCCCGGCGCGGCGGCCGATCGGCTCGCCCCCGGCGCGCCAGCCGGCACAAGGTTGTGTAACGAGGAAACGCCTGTGATTGTCGTGATGAAGCCGGGTTCGACGCAGCAACAGATCAACCACATCGTCGAACTGGTCGAGCAATTAGGGCTGCGGAGCCACGTCATCGTCGGCACGGAGCGGACGGTGATCGCCGCCTTGGGGGAGAAGCGCGACGGCGCCAAACAAGCCCTGGAGACCGGCGACGGTGTGGAAAAAGTCGTGCCGATCCTGGCGCCGTACAAGATGGCGAGCACGGAGGTTCGCAAAGACCCGACCTGCGTCAGCGCCTTGGAATTCAAGGTCGGGGCCGGCCACATCGGCGTGATCGCCGGACCGTGTTCGGTCGAAAACGAGGAACAGATCCTACACGTCGCCCGCGAGGTCAAGGCAGCGGGGGCCGCGGCCCTGCGCGGCGGCGCCTTCAAGCCGCGGACCAGCCCTTATAGCTTCCAGGGGATGAAGGAAAAGGGGCTGGAGCTTTTGGCGCTGGCCCGGGCCGAAACCGGTCTGGCCGTCGTCAGCGAAGTTATGGCTCCTGAACACGTGCCCTTGCTGAAGCGCTATGTCGATGTGCTGCAAGTCGGGGCGCGCAACATGCAGAACTACACCCTGCTCGAAGCCGTCGGCGAAAGCGGCATGCCGGTGCTGCTCAAGCGCGGACCGGCCGCCACCATGGATGAGTTCCTCCTCGCCGCCGAGTATATTCTCAAGACCGGCAACACGCAGGTGATTCTGTGTGAGCGCGGCATCCGCACTTTCGAGGACCACACCCGCTTCACCCTGCCTTTGGCCACGGTCCCGTATCTCAAGCAGACCACCCACCTGCCGATTATCGTTGACCCCAGCCATGGCACGGGCAAGGCCAACTTGGTCGCACCCATGGCGGTGGCAGCGATTGCCGCCGGGGCCGACGGCCTGATGGTCGAGGTGCATCCCGATCCGGAAAAGGCGCTGTCCGACGGCTACCAATCGCTGACGCCCGCCGCGTTTGCCGCCATGATGGTCGAATGCCGCAAGGTTGCCCGGGCCTTGGGCCGCGACCTGTGACGATCTTTCAATTCGATGTGTGATCGTGGATGATCCGCCAGCCTTCCGGGAATTTGCGGACGATCAACGTAAACAACCCCGTTACTCGGCCGGTGGACAAGGTCAACTCGAAACGGCCGCGGACCAGGGCGTGGTCGGCGCCGAGGGGGTCGGTGGCGACCTCCTTGAAGGCGAGCCGCCCCATTTCCTTGCCCTTGCCTTGGTAGTTCTTGCGATAGCGGTCCAGGGTCGCTTGCCAACCGGTGGTCTTGTTGGCCCCGGAAAAGAAGGACAAGTCGGGCGACTTCCAGTAGCCGGCCATGAAGGCTTCGAGGTCGCCTTGGTTCCAGGCCCGGGCCTGGTCGTCGAGGATTCGTTGCACGGCAAGCTTGGCGTCGTCCGCGGCGGTCGTTGGCCTGTCCGCTGCGAGGCAGTGCCAGGCCAGCAAGGCTGCGGCAACGGCGCTGAGCAGGAGTCGTGGACACGGCATGATCTTCTCCCGGGATAGGCGCATTATTTTGGCGCCTGGCGATTGAGGTAGAATTCGGCCAGTTCGCGGACGGTGGGGCTGGCGTC
>JANWVS010000443.1 GCA_025056835.1 Gemmataceae bacterium
TTTGGCAGAGAACACGAGAACATGGTGGAAATCACCGGCCTGTACTGGCACTTTGTGGATATTGTCTGGATTTTCTTGTTCCCATTGTTGTACCTGGTGTAGCGATGCCGTGGATCGTTACGTTTACGAGGCAACGACCATACTATCGGCGTGGCCGCGTTTGCCCGGTCGGCGATCCAATGAGGAGGAGCCATGTCTGAACAACATCACGACGGCGGCCACGATGCAGCTGCCGTATACAAGGCATACATCACGATCTTCGTGGTCCTGTGCGTCTTCACCGCCGTGTCGTTCGCGTGCAATGCCCTGGTTCGGGCCGGGGTCATGTTGCCGATGGTGAGCATGGCCATCATTACGGCAGTCGCCGTCGCCAAGGCCGGGTGCGTCGCGTTCATCTTCATGCACCTCAAGTGGGACTGGGGCAAAGTCTATTGCATTATGGTGCCGGTGCTGATCATGTGCGTGATGATGATGATCGTGCTTCTGCCCGACGGTGTTTTGGGTTGGCCGAAAAATTGACGCATGGGATCGACGGCCATGTTCCGATACAGCGTCGGCGTGGGCGTGCTGTTGCTTATCGTCCCATCACTGGCAGCCGATTCCTACACCGCTATCGTCGATGGTTTGCCTGTTGGCCGGTTCCGGATGATCGAGCGCAGCGGTCGGCCCGTGGTTCTTGAAGAACTCCGCGGGAAGGTATGGATCGTTCACTTTTTTTACCCAAGTTGTCAAGGACCATGCACCAAGACCGTTCCCACGATGCGCCGGCTCCAGCAGGCATTTCTAGGCAAACCCGACATACTGTTGGTAAGCATCGCCTTGGCCGGCGACGATCCCGAGTTGCTGCGTCGCTTTGCCAAAGACTTTGAAGCCGACGTTGATCAATGGCTTTTTCTAACCACTCCCGGTGATGCCGACGCGACCCTAGACATTGTTCAAAAATGCTTCTTCCAAACCGCTATGCGCAAGAGCGGCGGTGGACCAGGTGACGAATTTGATCACACCACCAACTTGATCGTGGTCGATCGCGAGGGCTTGATCCGAGGTTATGTCGACGGTCGAGATCCCGACGCTGTGAGCGAGTTAATCCCGCGGGTTCGTGCGTTGGCGGCGCAGCGTTATCGACAACCTGCGATTAATGCAACGCTCAACGGCCTCAGTGCTGCTTGCCTCGTGCTGGGTTGGTGGGCGATCAAGCGGCGTCGGGAAAGGCTGCACATGGCGTGCATGCTGCTGGCGTTGGCGGCCTCTGCGGTTTTTTTGGCGAGTTATCTGTGGTTTCACTTCGTCGTTCTGGAGGGACGGCCCACCTCGTTTCGCGGCGAGGGATGGGTACGGGGGCTGTATTTTGCGATACTGATTTCGCACACCGTTTTAGCTATAGTTGCGGCCCCGCTCGCCCTGTACACGAGCTACCAAGGGCTGCGCGATCGCCGACCGCGCCATGTTCGCGTCGCCCGGTGGACGTTGCCGCTTTGGCTGTACGTCTCCGTTACCGGCGTGGCGGTGTACGTGATGCTGTATCTGCTCTATCCGCCCTACTGAGATCGATGTAAGATACAGAGTGAGGTTTGACATCGTGCGGCAAAAACGAACCTGAGAGGCCGTGCCGAAAAGAATCGCGTCTCGGATTCGAAAACCTGGCCATGATCGTAAAACGGTGGGACATGCTTCGCGGATGGACGTTGGTACTCGCATTGGCTTGGCTTGTCTGGGGATCGGTGCCCGCCGTGGCCTGCCCGCTTTGCAAAGAGGCGATCGCCAACGCCGACGCAGATGACCAAAACGCCAATCTGCCGCGGGCGTACAACCAGAGCATCTATCTCATGCTTACGGTGCCGTACGTCTGTTTGGGCGTGGTGGGGGTCATGATTTATCGGGGCTGCAAGAAGAACGAAGCCTATCGCGCCGCGCTGGCCCAAGCTGCTGGAGCGCCTAGCGCTCCGCGCGGCGGTACGTCAGAGACCGGCGCAGGCACTTAAGCAAGACCCCACACGGCTGCGTCTTCGCCGTCGAGGCGCAGCGTCAGGCATTTAGCGCTGCCGCCTGCCTTGATAAATTCATCCAGTTCGAGGAAAACAACATCAAAACCCCAGCCGCGCAAGTCGGCTGCCAAGCGGTCGCTGCCGGCGTTAACGATCACTTTTTTGCCGACGACCACGGCGTTGCACGCAAAGCGCAGGGCCTCATCTTCGCCGACGGTTAAGAGTCGATCGACGTGGGTTTGCAAGACGCGGCGGCCGTAGCGGTCGAATGCGCTCGGAAAGTACAACGCTGCTCCTGGCGCCACCGGACAAAAGCAAGTGTCAAGGTGGTAGAATCGCGGATCGACTAACTCGAGGGGCAAGACCAGCCGCTCCAGTCTGGAACCGAGCCATTGATGGGCGGCGGCATCACTGCGAATGCGATAGCCGGCGAAGAGCGTCCGACCGCAAAACAGGGCATCGCCGGCGCCTTCGAAGTACATTTGTTCCGGCAGATGTTCCACCTCAAACCCGTGCTGGGCAAACCAAGCGTCAAAGTAGGGCGACTCGCGGGCCCGCACTTCGTGGCGGAATCGCGAGCTGAAAAAACGTTTACCAAAGACCAGCCCGGCGTTGGCCGTGAACACCAGATCGGGCAGGCCCGGTTGCGGCGGCAGCAACTCGACGTGCGCGCCCATGGCAACGAGGGTATCGCGCAAGGCTTGCCACTGCGCCTGGGCCCGGTCAGGCGTGCTGCCGCGCGAGCGACTCATCCAAGGATTGATCTCGTACTCAATGCCATAGTAATCAGGCGGACACATCAAAATACGGGGCGTGGACATGCAAGCTCCTCTCCATTCGGCGCGATGCCCGGCCCAGGTGCAACCAAGCCGTCCAGCGACTATCGTATGAGTTCACTAATTACTATCATGGCACCATGGAGGCACGCTCACACGCCCGCGTCTTTCATTGGCTGCGATGGCGGTTGACGTATAACGGCATCGTCATCCTGCTGCGCGGTGCGTTGCTCAAAGCCGTCACCATAATCGTTTGCAGCTTCATCATCGGGGGCCTGTTGTTCGTCGGCGCTTATTTGGGATTCCGCGAACTCAAGACGCGCTGGGAAGTACCGCTCGATCAAGAAATCATTAAGCTGCTTTTCAGCCTAATGTTTTTTTCGCTGACCATCCTGCTGATTTTCTCAACCGGCATCATC
>JANWVS010000444.1 GCA_025056835.1 Gemmataceae bacterium
CCTTGTCCTCCAAAAAAGTCGTCGACTGCATGGTGCCGCGCGAGAAGATGGCCGCCGTCGAACTGAGCATGCCGTTGCCGAAGGTGCTCGATTTGGTCCGCGCAGGTGGTCACACGCGCCTGCCGGTATATGAGGGCGATATCAACAACATCGTCGGCATCGTCAATACCAAGGATCTCTTCTTTCTTCTCGAGCAAGAAAAGGCCTTGTTCGTGCTCGAAGACGCGATTTATCCGGCCCTGTATTTGCCGCCGGAGGAAGAAATCAGCCAAGCCCTGCGGTTGTTTCGCAAAGCCAAGCGCCACATGGCTCTGGTGCGCGACGCCAAGGGGACCATCCTCGGCCTCATCACCCTCGAAGACGTGCTGGAAGAAATCATCGGCGACATTGAGGACGAGCAAGATCGACGCCATCCCAAGCGCGGCTTCCTCAAGCTGCGGCAGCGGTCAACCAAGAAGAAATGAAGGCCCGTGGCGGATGGCGCGACCTGTGGGTCGATCCGTGACGACCGACCCAGCTGGCGTGAGGTTGTCAATTACTGAATTCCGGACGGCGCTTGGCGAGCTGTTGTTGCAAGCGTGCGACGATACTCGAATGCATTTGGCTGACCCGCGACTCGGAGAGGTCGAGCGTGGCGCCGATTTCTTTCATGGTCATGTCTTCGTAGTAGTACAGGATGATGATGAGGCGTTCGTTGCGATTGAGGCCGCGAGTGACAAGCCGCATCAGATCGCGGTTTTGCAACTTGTGCGTGGGGTCCTCGGCCTTTTTATCTTCGAGGATATCGATCTCGCGGACGTCTTTGTAACTGTCGGTCTCGTACCACTTTTTGTTGAGGCTGACAAGGCTGACGGCAGTCGCGTCGCCGGCGATTTTCTCGTATTCTTCGAGAGTGACGCCAAGTTTGGCGGCCATCTCTTCGGCGCGAGGCGGCCGGCCCAGCTCTGCCTCCAGGCGTTTGCGAGTCTCCTCCAACTTAGTGTGTTTGCTGCGGACCAAGCGTGGTACCCAGTCCATGGTGCGCAACTCGTCGAGCATGGCTCCGCGTATTCGCGGCACGCAATAGGTTTCGAATTTCACGCCGCGCTCGAGATCATAGGCGTCGATGGCATCCATCAAGCCGAATACCCCGGCGCTGATGAGATCGTCAAGGTCAACCCCCTCGGGCAAACGTGCCCAGATTCGCTCGGCGTTGTACCTGACAAGCGGCAGGTACAGTTCCACGAGTTGGTTGCGCAATTCCAACGTTGGTTCCGCTCGATAATCGCGCCACAATTGCTGGACGTCCAAGTCCACGTGCGTCGCCATGGATTCCTCCCCCAGGAAGGCAAGCGCGGTCCGGTCGTCGAGCGTTTTCGCCGCGGCGGCTGTCGGCGGCGCTGGTAGGCTCGATTCGATCGACTTGGGCGGACGGTGCGACCGCATCCGGTGCATCTCCCTCGCCGGTCTTCCCTCCCACGCCTCCCCCGAGAGGCCCGGGTCTTGGGCCGGCTTGCTTGCACTAACCCAGGGTGCTGTTGCCGGGACAAGCTGAGCTGCTGTCCCGCATGGTCACGCGACGGCCCCGAGACGGCCGCTCGCTCGGCCTTCGCAAGACCCCCGTTTCGCGCGGCCTTGTTCTGCCCCGAGTTCCGCTGGTCCGGCGATCCTGGTCCGGTTCCGCTGTTCCTTCCGACAGTCTTTACAAAACCACTCGCGTCGTTTTAATCGGCCGTCTGCTCCGCATAGCTGAAGCAAAAAGCAGCGCGATTTCGTCGGCACCATGGGACGTGCCTTCGTCACAGTAAGCAACTTCTGCCACAACCACTGCGTCTTCAACCATGATCCCCCGATCGTGGTGGATTCGTCGTGTTTGCGGCGCCAACATCGCGGTTTGGCGCTACCGTGTCGTAGTGGACTCCCATCGGAGTGGCTTGAAGGGCGGGCGTATACGGACTCCGCACGAATTTGTCCAGAGCAAAAGCGATGTAGTCCAAGGCAACAGGTCCGTTCGATTGTGGCGCAAGTCGTTGCTTTACGAACAAGCCCGGGCCGGTTTACGACCGATGCATAAGGACTTATGGCACAATCGGACGGCCCTGCCCTGCCACAGGGCAACGCAGTTTCACAGGATAGGCAGTTTACCGCCAACCAAAGTCCAGAGACAACGTGTTTCAAGTTTAGTCGGTGTCAATTGCTACGTCCCCTTGGCGGGAAATTTCGAGGGATAACAACCCGACGAGTTGCTGTCCGACAGGTAGCCGGTCTACACAGGCTTCAAACACCAGACTTAAGCCGAGCGATGAACCCCTGTCGGCGGCAACGCTTGTTGAGACCGTTCAAGAACTTTTTGCACTGTGTTTGGCATCGTGCAGGCACAGCCGGATGCGGCCTGGCCGTTGTCAACGCTGAATTCATACCTATCTATACAAGCCCACAGCAATTTCTGGGCGCGGACGCCGATTTCGACGTATACTTCGTCGGGCCAACAGAGGCGTCCTACCTTTCCTACCTTTGAGAAGGACTCTCGGCACCGTTACCCCAATGCGGCTGCCCTAGCTGAAGATTTGCAGCGCTTCCTCGCCGACGAGCCGATCCCAGCGCGGCCAATCGGCTGGCTGGGGCGGTGTGTCCGGTGGGCCAAGCGGCGTCCTGCGGTAGCGGCGCTGTCGGCAGCGGTTGTCGCCATGCTCGTGACGATCCTGGTCGGGGCGATCGCCTTCGCTGTGGCGCTGGGAAATCTGGCGCAAAGTAAGCGCGAAAGTGCCAACCAAGCCCGAATCGCTCAAGACCAAGCTGAGAAGGCCCACGCCCGGGCGTTAGAGCAGTCCCGTGCCGCATTCGGCGACGAGCACCCCTTGGTCGCACAAAATCTCGTCCATTTGGGTTTGTTGCTGAGCGAGGATGTTAACACCGCGAGGCCATACCCTTGCTCGAGGAAGCCCGGCGCATTCAACTGCGCCATTTTGGTCCCGACAGCCATCAACACGCGGTTGCGCTGGTCGCCTTGTTTCAGGTCCATTTACGGCAGCACAGTGCTTATGAGGCCATGGCGCTCGCTCCCGATGCTCTGAGATTGATCGAAAAACACCACGGCAATCACAAGTTTGGACAAATGACGCAAACCTTCATGGAAGGGCAAATCGCCAAGCAGCTGCGCGATTACCGCACGGCCGAGAAACGCTATCTGGAAGCCCT
>JANWVS010000445.1 GCA_025056835.1 Gemmataceae bacterium
CTGGAAGCGCAAGAACTGTTGGCCCGGCGGGCGGGGATCACTTTAGAAAAAATCGAAAAAAATGAGCATCGTCTCAGCCGCGCCCTTATGCTTGACGTGATGCGGTGGTCTGAAACGCAGTTCCAGGAATGTTTGCTCGACGCCCCGCACGCCGAGCTAGCCCGCAAGTACCTTGGGGAACGTCAGCTCGCCGGCGAGACCGTCCGCCGTTTCGGCTTGGGTTTTGCGCCGCCCGGCGGCGAGTGGTTGGTGGCCAAGGCTCGTGCCGCGGGGGTATCCCTGGAAGCGTTGCAGACGCTGGGCCTGATCGGCAAGCGCGACGAGGATCGCGGCTACTTCGACCGTTTTCGCGACCGGGTGATGTTTCCGATTCGCGACCTCCAGGGGCGGACCGTCGGCTTTGGCGGCCGGATCTTGCCGACCTCGCCGTTGCTGCACCGGGACAACCCGCCGCCGAAGTATTACAACTCGGCCGAATCGCCGCTGTTCTCCAAGAGCGATCAGCTCTTCGGCATCGACCTGGCCCGAGCCGCGGCGGCCAAGGCCGGCTACTTGGCTGTCGTCGAGGGGTATACCGACGTAATGATGGCCCACCAGCACGGCATCGCCAACGTCGTCGCCACCATGGGCACGGCGCTGAATGCCCGGCACATCAGGAAAATTCGCCAGCTCGTGCCCCGGGTGGTGCTGGTGTTCGACGCCGACGCCGGGGGAGATGCTGGCGTCGACCGGGCCTTGGAACTGTTCGTCAGCCAAGACCTCGACGTGCGCGTGGCCTCGTTGCCCGCGGGGTTGGATCCATGCGACCTGCTGACGGCGCAGGGGGCGGCCCCGTTCCGCCAAGCGCTGGACGAGGCGATCGACGTGCTGGAATACAAACTGCGCCGCCTCTTCGCCGGCGGACGCAGCCTGACGATCGAAGACCAGCGCCGTGCCGCCGAGAACATGCTGACGATCCTGGCGGCAGCCCCGCAACGCAGCGTGAAACTGGAGTTGATGGTCAACCGGATCGCCCATCGCCTGAATCTCAGGGAGGAGACGCTATGGCAACGATTGAGCGAAGTGCGTGCCCGCCGCGCGGTGACGGACCACCCGGCCGCGGCGGCCCGGACGGCGCCGCTGCTGGGGACGCGACCCGACGCAGCGCGGGCAGAAGCGCCCCTGCCGCGCCGCGCTCCGGCGGCGGCGCACGAGCGTGAATTGATCGAATTGCTGCTGGCCGATGCGGCGCTCGTGGCTCCCGCCAGCACCCAGATCAGGCCGGAAGAGGTCGAACATCCTGGGCTCCGCACGCTGTTGGAGGGTCTGTACGCTCTCGCGGCCGCGGGACTGCCTGCTGACCTGGACCACTTGCACGGCCGGCTGGATAATGGACGACTGCTGGACTACGCCCTGGAAGCCCAGGACCGCGGCAGCCGCATCGAGGATCGGCCCGCGGCCTTTGCCAAAGTGGCGGCCCGCTTCCAGGAAAAACGCCTGGCGCGCCAACGCCAAGAACTGAAATACCAAGTGCTCGCCGCCAACGATCATGACCAGGCGATCGAACTGCTGGCGAGATTGAAACAGAATCACGCCTGACCCCCCGGAGGTTTTGATGGACCTGAAACTCGACGACGGCCTCAAGACGTTGATCGAATCGGGCAAGGAAAAAGGTTACTTGACCTACGACCAGGTCAATCAGCATCTGCCCGATGACGCCGTCAATCCCGAAAAGCTGGACCAGCTCTTGATGCTGTTGGAAGAGCAAGGCATCGAGCTGATCGACGAAAGCGAAGTCGAAGAGCGCGAAGGCGGCGCGCCTGCCAAGGCCGACGACCTCGACGCCGACCTGCGCGAGATTGCCGATCTCGTCGTCGCCATGGATGAAGACGGCGACGGCCGGCGGATCGACGACCCGGTGCGGATGTATCTGACGCAGATGGGCGAGATCCCGCTGTTGAGCCGACAGGAGGAAATCTCGCTCGCCAAGAAAATCGAGGTGACGCGCAAGCGCTTCCGCCGCAAGGTGCTCGAATGCGACTATGCCCTCAGCAGCGTCGTCGAAACCCTCAAGCGCGTCCACATCAACGAGCTGCCGTTCGACCGCACCATCAAGGTGTCGCTGACCGAAAACCTGGAGAAGGACAAAATCCTGCAGCGGATGCCGCTCAACCTCAAGACCCTCGAACATCTGCTCGAGCAGAACCGCCAAGACTTTGAAGCCAGTCTCGACGAAACCAAGTCCGAAAGCGAGCGGAAACAATTACGGCACTCGCTCAAGCTGCGCCGCCGCAAAGCGGTCACCTTGGTCGAGGAACTTTCGATCCGCACGCAACGCGTCCAACCGCTGATGAAAAAGATGGAGCAGATTTCCCAGCGGATGGATGAGCTGGAGCGGCAGATCGCCGACCTCGCCGGTTTGCGCAGCGCTCGCGAGGACAAAGCCAATCTCGAAAAGGAGCTGCGCGACTTGATGCTCATGACGCTGGAGGATCCCGCCAGCCTCCGCAAGCGCGTGCACGCCATCAAGGAGCGCTTCCTGGAATATGAAGAGGCGAAACGGTCGCTCTCCGGCGGCAACCTCCGCCTGGTGGTGTCGATCGCCAAAAAGTATCGCAACCGCGGCTTGTCGTTCCTCGACTTGATTCAAGAGGGGAACACCGGCCTGATGCGCGCCGTCGATAAGTACGAATATCGCCGTGGCTACAAGTTCAGCACCTATGCGACCTGGTGGATTCGCCAGGCAATCACACGGGCCATTGCCGACCAGGCCCGCACGATCCGCATTCCGGTGCACATGATCGAAACGATGTCGAAGCTGCGCAATGTCTCCAAGAAGCTGGTGCAAGAGCTGGGCCGCGAACCGACCATCGAAGAGACGGCCCAGGCCGCCGGCATCAGCGTTGAGGAGACGCGCCGCGTCATGAAGATCAGCCGCCACCCGATCAGTCTCGATCGGCCCGTCGGCGAAAGCGAAGACAGCTATTTTGGCGACTTTATCGAGGATCCCGGGGTGGAGTCGCCGGTGAACTCCGCCGCTCACGAAATGCTCAAGGACAAGATCGAATCGGTCCTCAAGACCTTGACGTACCGCGAGCGCGAGATCATCAAGCTCCGCTACGGTCTGGGCGATGGCTACACTTACACCCTCGAGGAAGTCGGTCGGATTTTCAAGGTGACGCGCGAACGGGTGCGGC
>JANWVS010000446.1 GCA_025056835.1 Gemmataceae bacterium
GGGACCAAAAATCTCCTCTTGGGCGAGGGGCGAGTCGGGGCGGACGTCGGCGAAGATGTGCGGAGCAACATAAGTTCCTTCGTTGACGAGAAAGCCGAGATCGCCGGCATAGGCCAGGCGGGCTTCTTGTTTGCCTCTCTCGATGGCGGCCAGGATGCGCTCGCGGGCCTCGGCGTCGATCACCGGGCCGATCTTGCAAGCGGGATCCTCGGCCGGGGCAATTTTCAAACTCTTGGTAGCTTCGACAAGCCTGTGCAGGAAAACGTCGTGAATCGCGGCAAGCACGATGGCCCGTGAACATGCTGAACATTTCTGGCCGGCGTAGCCGAAGGCGCTGGCCACCACGCCGACCACCGCTTCATCGAGGTCGGCATCGTCGTCGACGATGATGGCATTCTTGCCGCCTAGCTCGGCGATCAGTTTCTTGACGTGTGTTTGGCCCGGAGCGAGAACGGCGGTTTGCTGGTGGAGCAAAAGGCCCACGCGGCGTGAGCCAGTGAAGGCCACCAACGCCACGTCAGGATGCCCGGCCAGGGTCGGTCCGATTTCCTCGCCGACGCCAGGCAGATAGTTGACCACGCCCGGCGGCAGTCCGACTTCCTGAAAGACTTCCATCAGCTTGGCGGCGACGACCGAGGACTGCTCCGCCGGTTTCATGACCACGGTGTTGCCCGCGACCAGAGCTGCGGTCGTCATGCCGGTGAGAATGGCCAAGGGAAAATTCCACGGTGCGATGACGACCGCGACGCCGCGCGGCTCGTAGAGGTTGACATTGTGTTCGCCGAGCAGCTGCACCACCCGCGGCTGAGCGAGCCGGTGCATTTCCCGAGCATAGTATTCGCAGAAGTCGATGGCCTCGGCAACGTCGGCATCGGCTTCGCGCCAGGGTTTGGCACATTCGACGACTTGCCAAGCCGCCAACTCGAACCGTCGCCGCCGCAAGACCGCTGCCGTGCGCACGAGATAATCAGCGCGGACGTGCGGATCAACGTCCCGCCAGAGGGGGAAGACCGCCGCCGCCGCCTGAATCGCTGCGAGGGCGTGGTCCCGGGTGGCCCGACCGCACTGGCCGACGATTTCACGAACGTGCGAAGGGTTCAGCGACGCGATCTGGGCCGGCGTGGCGATCGGCTTGCCGGCGATGACGAGCGGGTAGGTTTTGCCCAGTTGCTGGCGAACGGTCGCCAGTGCCGTTTGCATGGCTTGACGATGTTCCTGGCGGTTGAAGTCGCTGAGCGGTTCGTTGACAAAGGGAGCGAAGCCATCGGGGCTTGCGGGGCCCGCCGTGGCGGCGGTGCCGTTTCCTGCGCGGCGAGCCTGGTGTCGGCGGCCGTCGCTGTCTTGGTGTCGTGTGTCCGCCGCCCGATGCGTCAACGGATTCATGAGAAGTTCCTCCTCTGGGACCCCTTCCGTGAAACTCGCCCGCAGGAACGAGGTGTTGGCGGTGTTCTCCAGCAAACGCCGCACGAGATAAGCCATCCCCGGCAACAACTGGCCATACGGTGTATAAACGCGGACGCGCTGGCCGAGGCGGACGAGAGCGTGCTTGACTTCATCGGCCATGCCGTAGAGCATTTGAATTTCATACGACCGCGGGGGCAAATCGAGCAACTGGGCCGCGGCCATGGCGTGGGCGAGACTGCGAATATTGTGGCTGCCGAAGGCCGGCCGCAAGGGAGTACGTTGGTCGAGCAGGAACAACGTGAGCCGTTCATAATTGGCGTCGGTCTCCCATTTGCGCGTGAAGACCGGAATGGGCCAGTTTTCCTGGGTGGCGACGACGTTTTCGAAGTCCCAATAGGCGCCTTTAATGAACCGGACCCAGACGGGCGTGCCGCGCCGCGCCGCCCAGGCCGCAAGCTCGTGCAGGTCGCGCTCGCAGTCGCGCAGGTAGGCCTGGAGGGCGATGCCGACATCGGGCCAATCGCGAAATTCATCTTCTTCGAGGATTTCGCGGAAGATGCGCAGCGTCGTGTCCTTGAAGGAGTATTGTTCCATGTCGAGATTGACGAAGGCCCGGCGCCGCCTGGCAGCGCGGAAAATCGGCCGCAGCCGCTGTCGCACGACGGCGCTGGTCCCTTCGGGATCGATGGGATCGAATTGGCTGTAAAGCGAGGAGAGCTTGATGGACACATTGACCCGCGGCAGGGGACCAAGGTGGTCGGTGTCGATCTGGTCCACGGTGGGCCAGTCGTTGACGTGTCGGCTGAGGCCCTCGATCAGCTCCAAGTAATCTTGCTGGCTGCGCAACGCTTCGGACTCGGTGATCGTAGCTTCGCCCAGCAGGTCGATGGTGAAAGTTAATTGGTCGCGGCGGAGGCGGGCCACGGCAGCCAGGGCTTCGTCGATGGTGGCGCCAGCGATGAAGCGTCGCGCCAGCCGGGCGGCGTTGCTTCGGGCCGCGCCGGCAAGCAAACGGGCGCCCCAGCCGCTTCCCGGCAGCCAGCGCAACCCGCGGCGGGCCCAGGCGGGCAGGTCGTCGACGGCTTCCTCGAAATACTCGATCAGGTGGCGGCTGATCGCTTCCGGCGTGTGCAACAGGGGCAAGGCGTCGATAAAGCGAAAAAGCTGGAGCTTTACCGCTTCGTCGTGCATCGTCAAGGCCAGCATTTTGTCGTCCCACCACCGCGGCGAAAAGGGCAACGGCCCTCGGCGGTCGAGGCGCGCGAAAAGTTCCTCGCCGTAAGCACGCGTGAGTCGTTCCAGCTTGTCCTGATCGAGCGACATGTGGGGCTATTCTATGGGTCGGCGTCTACCCCGCCTTGCGCCGCCTCGCTAAGATGCCCGCATGGCAGATACCGCCGAAGCCATCGGTCATTTTCAGGTCCTCGGCACGCTAGGCACCGGCGCTCACAGCACTATTTTGCACATTCGTCGTTCCGCCGACGGCAAGCAGTATGCTCTCAAGGTGGTGCCGATCGAATGCAAAGAACATCAAAAATTCCTGTGGCAGGCTCAGCACGAATATCGCATCGCCCAGATGTTTCGCCACGCCAACCTCATCAAGGTTTATGCTCTGGAAACGCCGCGCGACTGGTTGTTTCGAGTCCGCAAGGTCCATTTGTTAATCGAATACGTCAACGGCAAGACACTCGACGCGGTACCGCGCTTGTCGTTGCCGCGGCTGGTGCAGATCTTCACCAAGATCGCCTCGGGACTCCAGCACATGCACT
>JANWVS010000447.1 GCA_025056835.1 Gemmataceae bacterium
ATCCCTGGAGCAACGCTTGCCGGAACTTCTGTACCAAGCCAAGTCCGACCCGGACGAACGCAAACGCAGCGCGGCAGTCACGGAACTGGGAAACGTCAATGGAAAGAGCCATCCCGAGGTCGTTGCCGTGTTGGCCGACATCGCCCGGACGGATCCTAAACCGGCGGTCCGCCACGACGCCTTGTCCAGCCTCGCCCAGATTCGTCCGATTTCCCCGACCGCTGGTCAAACCTTGGAGTGGGCGGCGGCCCACGAGCAGACGTGGCGTACGCGGCTGCATGCCAAATCGTTGCTGCTGCGTTATCAGCTCGCCGGTTATCAAGCCGGCAAGGGAGACGCGAAGAACGAGTCTAAACACACGTTTCCGCCCATGACTCCTGAGCCGCCGCTTGGCGAACCGTCGCATGCGAAAGACGCTCGGTCGACGATACTTTTCCCGAACCTCGGTAAGCCGATGCCGTCGAAGACGCCTCCCGTCGCGACTCCGGCCCAACCCGCCAATTCCTTACCGGTGATTGTCGATCAGCCGCCGGTCGCACCACCCGTGCCGGGACCGACGCCGCCACCGGTCGTGGTCAACCCGTCATCTTCCGCACCGTCAATGTACACCACACCGCCGCCGGTCATCGTGAGCCAACCTTCGGCGGCTAAAGGTGTGCCGCCGGCGCCAGCGCCGACCGTGGTGATTCCGCCGCTGCCATCGACTCACGCTGTACCACCAGCCGGGGGCAGCACGCCAGCTTCGAAGCCGTCGGCACCGGCGCCGAAGCTGACTCTTGAACCGGCGCCTGCGTCGGCATCAGCTACGCCGCCAGCCATTAGTGAGCCGAACTTCAGACCCGCCGGTCAAGCGCCGCCGCGGTCGATCGGCTCGCCGGCGGTTCCGGAAAGACCCCGCAGCGTCCCACCATCTCCCAGCAAGAGCGATTCGGGGCCTGTGCTGACGTCGCCGATGTAGCCGGTCGAAATTCACAGGGCTGTTCAATGGTGCCCACAAGTCCTTCCGCGTGGATCGTCGACCGGTCCGGCTCGTTCGAACGAAGGAGGACTTGCTCGCCGATCGACCGGCCCTGCCATCGTACGGCTCTGGAATTTCCATGGGCAAATCGGCGTTGCCGTTTACCCGACCTTGCCGAGCTGGTACAATGAGTAACGAAGGAATCCGTCGCCAGCGTTCTCTCCCAAGAAGTGACTAGCTTGGTGCGTCTTGTTAAACGGACCCAGGAGAAATGAGCGATTAAAATAAGACGAAGTTAGTGCTGTTTGTGGCGGCCCAATGAGCCGGATCGTCTTCCGAATTTGCCGCTCTTTCCCAATCGGCAATCTATTCTGGATTTACGCCAGAATCGGTTGCGGTTATAATAGCTTCGCCTTGCAACCCCAAGAATCGAGGGACTGATGACCACGCTCGCCACACGTGAACACAAGAAAACACCCCAGCCGATCGAACACTCGACGGAAACCAAATACGAGTATCCCGGAATTCCGACGACCTGTGACGGTGCAGAGGCGGTCGTTCACGTCGAGACGCACATCTCGCAGGCGGCCGGCGCTTATCCCATCACCAGTTCGACGACCATGGGCGGCGGTTTTAATGCGGCCGTCATGAATGGTCAGAAAAACCTGTGGGGCGACCCGCTGATGTTTTTCGAGCCAGAAAGCGAACATTCAGCGGCAACGATTTGCGAAGGGTTCGCCGTCGCGGGAGGCCGCGTGACCAACTTCACCTCAGGCCAAGGCCTGGTGTTGATGAAAGAAGTGCTCTACACCATCGCGGGCAAGCGCTTGCCGGTCGTGATGAACATCGGTGCCCGGGCCTTGACCAGCCAGGGTCTGAACGTTCACGCTGGTCATGACGACTTGATGAGCGTCGCCGATTGCGGTTGGGGAATGCTGCTCGCTCGCAACGCCCAAGAGGCGGGAGACTTCTGCTTGATCGCCCGCCGCGCTGCCGAAGCCAGCTTCACCCCCTTTTTCAGCGCCCAAGACGGCTTTCTCACCACGCATACCGTCGAAACGGTTCGCTTGCCCGAGCCGGAATTCATGAAGGAGTATGTCGGCGATCCGAAGGAAAAGCTGCTGAATCTCATGGATCCGGCGAACCCGGTGATGTCTGGCGTGGTACAAAACCAAGACTCGTACATGAAAGGCAAAATCGCCCAGCGATGGTATTACGATCGTATTGAAGGGATCCTTGAAGAATGCTTCGAGGTGTTCGCTCAAAAGACGGGACGAAAGTACGGCTTCGTCGAACCTTACCAGTGCAGCGACGCCGAGTACATCATTGTCGGCATGGGCTGCACGATGGAGACGTGTAAGGTCGTGGTCGACTATCTGCGCGACAAGAAAGGGATCCGTGCGGGTGCCTTGACGGTCTTTGTTTTCCGTCCGTTTCCCAGCAAACACATCGTTGCCGCGTTGAAAAATTGCAAAGCATTCACCGTCCTCGAACGCATGGATGATCCGTTGTCAACGACGGGCAATCACCTGACGCGCGAGATCAAGGCGGCGTTCTGCGACGCCATCACCGGTCAAAACGGCATCGAGAAAATCGCCCGCGTGCCCAAGATCTATTCCGGTGCCGCGGGTTTGGGAAGCCGCGATGTCCGGCCGGGCGACATCATCGCCGCTTTCGAGAACATGCAAAAGCCGCGCGGGCAAGATTTCTTCTGCCTGGGGATCGATCACGCCCTAGCGCTGCCCCGCAGCGAGGATCCAGACCTTCGACCGCCGGGAGGGTTCTCGATGCGCGGCCATTCCGTGGGCGGGTTCGGCTCGGTCACGACCAACAAGGTGATTGCCACCATCGCCGGCAATGTTTTCGGTAAGGATGTGCAGGCCTATCCGAAGTACGGCTCCGAGAAGAAAGGGTTGCCCACCACCTATTATTTGACCATCGCCGACTCGCACATTTCGATGCATTGCGAACTGGAGCACGTCGATCTCTTGTGCATCAACGACCCCACGGCGATCATGAATCCGCTCACGCTCGACGGCTTGCAGCCGGGCGGCGCGATCTTTATGCAATCGCCGTACCCAGAGGCGGAGGACGTTTGGCGGCACATTCCCCCGGCCGTGCAAAAGATCATTCGCGAGAGAAAGTTGCGCGTGTACTATTGCGACATGGTGAAAATCGCCC
>JANWVS010000448.1 GCA_025056835.1 Gemmataceae bacterium
CGCGGCCGGTGCTGGAAGCAGCGGTCAAAGACATCGTCCACGCCGTCACCGGCGCCATCAAGGAGGGCGGTCAGGTCACGTTGGCGCTCGACCTGAATTCGAAGTCCAAAGATCTCACGGCCAGCATCGCTGTTGCGGGTAAACCGGGTACGGATCTCGCCCGGGTGATTCAGGAACTCGGCCAAGCCAAGAGCCGCTTCGCCGGCTGGCGGGAGAACCACCCGGCAATGCACGGTCTCGTCCGTGTCGCCCTGCCGACGGAACTGAACAAGGCGCTGGGGAAGCTCATCACCAAGGGGCTGTCCGACGGCGTCGCCAAGCTGGACGATGCTGCCCGCCGCGCCCAAGCCCAACAGCTGGTCGACGCTCTCTTGCCGACGCTGACCGGCGGCGAACTGGATGCGTGTCTGCAATTGATCGGCCCCAGCGGCGATCACAAGTACACATTGCTGGCCGGCGTGATGGTCAAGAATGGAGGCAAGCTCGGTACGGTCGTTCACGATCTCGTCGCCGACTTGCTTCCGCAGATGCCGGAGTCGCAGCGCAAGCTTATCAAGCTCAATCACGCGGAGGTCGGCGCGGTCAAGGTTCACCGCTTCGAGCTGCTGGCCACGGACGCGCCCCTGAAAAACGTGGAGCAGCTCGTCGGCGAACCGGTGTTGCACCTGGCGTTTCGTGACGATGCGATGCTTTTGGCTTTGGGCAAGGACGGCTTGGCTGCCTTGAAGAAGGCACTCGCGGCCCCGGCGGCGGGAGCAAGCCCGGTGCTTTCTTTCGAGATGGACGTGGCCCGCTTGGCTCGGTTGCTGGCGCCGACCGACGAGTTGAAAACGGCGGCCGCGAAAATCTTCACCGCTGCCGACGACGGCCAAGCGCGCTTGACGGTGGAAGCGGGAGGGGCGCTGAAACTTACCGTGTCGGCGCGACTCCCCGTCGTGCAGTTTTTAAGTCAAACACGTGAATTCAAGGGGCGGGAATAACCGTGTCGCTGAACGGCGAAGCACTGCATTCGACCGCCACTTGTCGCGTGGTCACGCTGGGTTGCAAGGTCAACCAGTACGAGAGCCAGTACGTCAAAGAAACGCTCCAGGCCAACGGCTATCGCGAGGCCGCGGCGGATGAACCAGTGGACCTGTGTCTGGTCAACACCTGCACGGTGACGATGGAAGGCGATGCCAAGAGTCGGCAACTCATCCGGCGCTTGCATCAGCAACATCCCTCGGCGCGAATCGTAGTGATGGGCTGCTACGCGGCGCGCGATCCCGCAGCGACGGCGAAGCTGCCCGGCGTGGTCCGTGTCGTGCCCGACAAGGCCGACCTCCCGGCAGCGCTGCGCGATTTCGGCGTGCGCCACTGGCCCCGCGGCATCCGGCGCTTCGATGGGCACCAACGCGCCTTCGTCAAGGTCCAAGACGGCTGCCTGTTGCATTGCAGCTACTGCATCATTCCCCAGGTTCGGCCCACGTTGACCAGCCGCGATCCTGAAGAGGTCGCCGACGAAGTGGCCGCCCTGGTCGCGGGAGGGGTGCGGGAAATCGTGCTCACCGGGGTGCATCTGGGCCACTATGGCATCGACCTCAGCCGCGGCCGGCCGAAAGCACAGTGGCGTCGTCTCTGGCATTTGCTCGATCGACTGGGCCAAGTTCCCGGCGAGTTTCGCATTCGCCTCAGCAGCCTGGAAGCCGCCGAGGCCCGCGACGACCTCGTCGCTGCCATTTGCCGTCAGCCGCGGGTCGTGCCGCACTTTCACTTGTGTCTGCAAAGTGGATCCGATCGCGTCTTGGCCCTCATGAGGCGCCGCTACACGGTTCGGGGCTTTCTACAGCGTTGTGAGCGGCTGCGTCGGACTTTGGAATGCCCGGCTTTTACGACCGACGTCATCGTCGGCTTTCCCGGGGAGAGCGAAGCCGATTTTGAAGCGACCTTGCGCGTTGTTCGCGACGTTGGTTTTGCCAAGGTCCACGTATTCTCCTACAGCCCGCGTCCTGGTACGCCCGCCGCGGCCGGCGAATTGCTACCGCCGGCGGTTGTCGCCGACCGGCGGCGCCGGCTTCTTGAAGCGGAAGCAGAAGCAGCACGCGGCTTCCGGGCCGCCTTGCTGGGCCGTCGCTTGGACGTTCTCGTGGAAGGTACCGATCCCCGCTGTCCAGGCCACGTCCTAGGCACTTCGTGTCGGGCCGTGCCGGTGTCGCTCCGCGGTCTGGCCCCCGCCTTGTTGGGGCAAATCGTACCGGTTCGCGCCATCAGCCAAGCCGACCATGCCGTGCTCGGCGAGCCGTTGGTCGAGCCATTGGTCGCGGTTCCGCCGGCTGCGGCACACCGGATCGCCTTGCCGTTGATGCATCAAGACGTAGCCGCGCCGCTTGCGATGGCGGCGGGAAATAGCTGACCCTCGCCGGCGTAGCAAGAGCGTTGCCCGCGCCTTCGCTTTTTTTTTCAGGCGGCTGGGTCGGTCGCGGAGAAGACCGAGGATGGTCGACGCCCCTATCTTGTGAAAAGCCCGGCCGGTTTCGCGCCGACATCATCGTCGGCGCTACTAGGACGCTAGCGCCCATACGGACAGAGGTCTTTGGCATCGAGGAAATTGTTTTCTTCGATCGTTGGCTCCGATCGCGCCGGTCCGCCTGACCGGTTCGCCGCCTGAACCTTGCTCTGCCGACTCCGTCATTTTCGCCTGCTTCTCGTATCGGGCGGCTGCCGCTTGAGCCTTTTGGAACAGCCCCTCGATCATGGTTTTCGTGCCACCCACGTCCAATGCCGGTCGCTGGTTTGCTGAACCGTTTCCGCGGCGAATCCCAGCGCCGCCACAACCGATCGGATTTCCTCGAGCGTCAGCGCCGCCCGCAGGGACGCCTCAAACATCGCTCGGCCGTGAGGATTCGCGTCGGCAGCGTAAGTTGCCACCAGCTGCGATACGACCGCGTCATCGTCGGGGCGGAGCAGGTCGCGGACGAACAACAAGCCTTCCGGCCGAACCACACGAACCATCTCGGCGAGCACGTCGATCGGTCGCGGAATATGATGCACCATGCTGTTCGACATGACCGCGCAGAAGGATCCGGAAAAGAACGGCATCTTTTTGGCATCGCAACGTTGGAGCCGGATGCGCCCCGCCAGCCCTGCTCGTTCCAC
>JANWVS010000449.1 GCA_025056835.1 Gemmataceae bacterium
AATCAAGCCGTCGGGGGCACGATTTTCTCTTTCAGCATTCGCCTCAAGTACTGGCCGTAGGGGCTCTTAGCCATCGGTGCGGCCAACCGTTCAACCTGCTCAGCGCTGATCCAGCCTAGCCGATAGGCAACCTCTTCTGGACAAGCGATTTTTAGCCCTTGGCGCTTTTCGATCGTCTCGATGAAATGTGCGGCCTCCAGTAGCGCGTCATGTGTGCCGGTGTCGAGCCACGCAGTACCTCGGCCGATCACCTCGACCGTCAGCGCCTTGGCCTCCAAATACTCTTTGTTGACATCCGTGATCTCGAGTTCGCCGCGCGCCGATGGTTTGACCGATGCGGCGATATCCAGCACCTGGTTGTCGTAAAAGTAAAGACCAGTGACCGCGTAGCTCGAGCGCGGCTGCTTCGGCTTCTCTTCCAGGCTTACTGCGCGCCCACGCTCGTCGAACTCGACCACGCCGTAGCGCTCTGGATCATTGACGTGGTAGGCGAATACGGTGGCGCCGTGAGCGCGGGCGTTGGCGCGTTGCAGTGTCTGCGCGAGATCGTGCCCGTAAAAGATGTTGTCGCCGAGGATCAGCGCCGCCGGATCGCGGCCAACGAACTCCCGACCGAGGATGAACGCCTGCGCGAGCCCGTCCGGCGAGGGTTGCACCTTGTAGCGGAGCTGCATTCCCCATTGACTGCCGTCGCCGAGCAATTGCTCGAAGCGCGGCGTATCGCTTGGAGTGGAGATCACCAGGACGTCGCGGATGCCGGCCAACATGAGCGTGGTCAGGGGGTAGTAGACCATCGGTTTGTCGTACACCGGCAGCAATTGCTTGGAGACGACCTGCGTCGCCGGATAAAGGCGCGTGCCAGAACCGCCGGCAAGGATGATGCCCTTACGCTTGATCATGTTGTTTTGCACGGAACTGCGGTCTCGACAGTACGATCGCGCCGAGTGGCGAACGCATGTGTGAGACAACTATTCGAACAACGTTTAGGGTGCCTCGTGCGCCCCTGCATCGCCGTATTGCCGCTTCATCCAGTCGCGATATCGCCCATCGCGCACCCGATCGGCCCAGCCGCGATTGCGCAAATACCATTGCACGGTCTTGCGCAGCCCGCTCGCAAAGGTTTCGCGCGGCTGCCAGCGCAGCTCGCGTTCGATCTTGCCCGGGTTGATGGCGTAACGGCGGTCATGCCCGGGGCGGTCTCGGACAAACGTGATCTGTTCTGCGTAAGAGCCCTTTGCTTTCGGCTCCAGTTCGTCGAGCAGCCGGCAGATCGCGCGCACCACCTCGAGGTTGCGCATTTCGCTCCTGCCGCCGATGTTGTAAACCTCCCCCGGGCGCCCGCGCTCAAGGACTGCGCGAACACCAGCGCAGTGGTCGCCGACGTACAGCCAGTCGCGCACGTTCAGCCCGTCGCCGTAAACGGGCAGCGGCTTGCCGTCCAGGGCATTCAGGATCATCAGAGGAATTAGCTTCTCAGGAAACTGAAAGGGACCGTAGTTGTTGCTGCAGTTGGTCGTCAGCGTAGGCAACCCATAGGTGTGGTGATAGGCTCGTACCAGATGGTCGGACGCAGCCTTCGAGGCGGCGTACGGACTGTTCGGCGCGTAGGGCGTCGTCTCTGAAAAAGGCGCGTCGTTCGGTCCGAGCGACCCGTAGACCTCGTCCGTGGAGACGTGCAGGAACCGAAACGACGCCTGTTGCGACGGGCTGATCTCGCTCCAATACGCACGGGCGGCTTCGAGCAGCGCGAACGTTCCATTCACGTTGGTACGCACGAACTCGCCTGGCCCCAGGATGGAGCGGTCGACGTGGCTTTCGGCCGCAAAGTGCACGATCGCGCGTGGCTCATGCTTTCGCAACAGCGTCAACACCCGGTCGCCGTCGCAAATGTCGACGCATTCCAGCGACACCTGCGAGGTGCCAAGCGCCCCTTGCAGGTTCTCCACGTTTCCGGCGTACGTCAGCTTGTCGATGACCAGAACCGGCTCGCGGCTTTGAGCGATCCAGTCGAGCACGAAGTTGGAGCCGATGAAGCCCGCTCCCCCCGTCACAACGATCATGGTCACCGGCCTTTTTCTCGACGTTCGCGATTTTACCGATTCGTCGCCACCGCCAGAAGCGTTTCTTGCGCATAATCCGGGCCTTCGGGCAGAGCGATGAGTTCCTGCGGTGACATTCCTAGCGCAAGCAGCACTGGCCTGCCTAATTACGGCCTCGCTGATCGTCTGGCTGCGGCGCCCCGCATTCAGGTTCGGCCTGTTGGATCATCCAGGCGGGCGCAAGCGCCACGGCGACAGTGTGCCGCTGACTGGCGGCATTTCCTTGACCGTGGGGTTCTTCGTTGCCTTGGCAACGTCGTTCCACGCTCTTGCCGGCTACCACGTGCTTTTTGTCTCGATGATCCTGCTCGCAGTCATCGGGGTATTGGACGATCTCGGCGAAGTCTCAGCGCGCAGCAAACTTGGAATCCAAGTCGTTGCGGCGGTGTTGATGACTTCTTGGGGGAACCATTTCCTCGTTTCGCTCGGCGATCTATTCGGCCGCGGCCCGATCGAACTCGCCAACTGGGCAATCCCCTTGACCGTTTTCGCAACCGTCGCCGTCATCAATGGCATCAACATGCTAGACGGGATGGATGGCTTGGCGGGAGGACTGGCGTTGATAATCCTCGCATATTTCGCCGCTTTTGCCTGGTGGCTGGTCGATGTAAATGCCATAAAGCTGCTGGTCGTCCTAATCGGCGCCTTGCTCGGTTTCCTTTTTTTCAATGCACCCCACCCCTGGCGAGCGCGACATCGCGTCTTCATGGGTGACACGGGCAGCCTCGTGTTGGGCTTCGTCATCGTCTGGTTTTCGATCGAGTTGACCCAGCGCCGCGGTCCCTCAGTGCCGCCGGTGGTGATGCTTTGGATTGTCGGGCTTGTTCTGTTTGACGTTTTTACCGTCACGGTGCGTCGTTTGCTGACGCGACGTGATCCGGCTGCACCCGACAGGGCACATATCCACCATTTGTTGCTGAGATGCGGTTCATCCGAAAGACGCGCGCGAGCTACGCTTCTGCTCGCAAACGCGCTGTTGGGCGCGGTTGGCGTGGCAGGGTGGGCGTATGGCGCCTCCGAGAGGGCCTTATTT
>JANWVS010000044.1 GCA_025056835.1 Gemmataceae bacterium
GCGTTGTCTTCGAACACGCTCACGCACCAGTCGGCCTCGCCGAGGAGCTGCCGCACCTGTTGCGTCGCAGCGAAGATCGTCTCTCGGAGCAGATTGCCGTAGCTTCGCTCTTCCACGCGGCCATCGGCGTGGTACAGGCGGAAGTCGATTCGTCCTTTGAGCGTCTTGTGCGAGCAGTGCTCCGACCAGGTCTGGGCGATCGTCTCCAGCTCGACATCGGTCGGGTCGCGGCCCTGACTTCGGAAGTAGGCCTGGATCGTTTTCATTTCGACCAAGTTCAACGATAACTGCCCCTGGCGGCTGAGCTGGAGCAAGCCGGCGTCGTCGAGATCGCCCAGTCGGACCGTCACCAGTTCGAAAGGCCGCGTCTGGCCCACAGTGAGATGATCCAGGTGCAATGGCCCGGCGATGATCTGTTCGATGGCGTCATTGGCCAGCACGCGCGGCCAAAGGAGACGGCCTGCCTCCGGGTCGGGCGGCTGCGCGAAGTAATAGCGGCGAAATGTCCGCACGTTCGCCACCGCGATGCCGAGATCGGCGGCCGCCAGCGTCACACTTTCGGCCACCGGGTCCATCACCCCGGGCTTGGGGAGCACGGTCACGACGTAATCGGTAGCGGAAGTAGATTGCTGTTGGTCGGCTGCCGGCGCCGGACCGGGGCCGAGCGCCAGCACGCGTCCGGACTCCACGAGCGGGTCGAGCAGCAACTCGTGCAACAGCCGCTCGACGTCCTCGCGCGGCAGCTCGCCTTCCAGCAAATAACCGCGGGCGGCATGGTCGATGTTCGGCTTAGCCGCATGCGGATACAAGAGGGCAAACTCGTCGGCAAGGCGCCGCGCTTCGAAGTCGATGTCTTTGGGCGAAATTTCAACTTCCCAGAGCATCGCGAACCTCTTTGGCCTGGGTCAACAAGCGCGTCAAGGCGGCCCCGTCGTCGGCCTCCAAGGCGCGGCGGAAGTCGGTGAGCTGGGCGGCGACGGCCTCGAGGCCGGCCAGGACGGCGGCGCGATTGTGGCGAAAGATCGCGGTCCACAGGCCGGGATCGCCCGCCGCGATGCGCGTCGTGTCCCGGAAGCCAGTCGCCGTGAGTTCACGCCAGGCGGGGGGCAAGGTCGTTGCCAGGGCGGCGGCGACGAGATGGGGCACGTGGCTTGTGACCGCCAAAGCCCGGTCGTGTTCGCGCGGCGGCATGAGCCGGACCCAACTTCCCAACCGCTCCCAGAATTGTTGGACCGTCGCCAGAGCGGTCGGCGCGGTCCGCGCCGTGGGGGTGACGACGGTGCAACGGCCTTGAAACAAATCCGGGTCCGCGAACTCTGGGCCGCGCTTTTCAGAGCCGGCCAGCGGGTGGCTTCCCACGAAAAGCGGCCCCGGCGCCGGTAAGTCGCGCTCCAGCCGCTCGACGATCAGGGCCTTGGTGCTGCCGGCGTCGGTGAAGATCGTTTGCGGCGGACACAACGAGGCGAAGCGCACCGCTTGGTCGGCAATCTGATCGACGGGGGTGCAAAACACGACGAGTTCGGCATCGCGCAAGGCCGCCGCCGGCTCGAGGTGGATTTCGTCGATGGCGCCGAGGGATCGTGCCTTGTCGAGCGTGGCCGGGGTTCGTCCCAGACCGCGCACGCGCCGCGCCAAGCCGCGTCGTTTGACGGCGAGGCCGATCGATCCGCCGATCAGACCCACGCCCACGATGGTGAGAACGTCCATAGGCCAGTGGTCGCCTCCGCGCAGTGCCGGCGGGCGTCGGCTAATTGTGCCAGACGTTGATGAGCACGAGACCCAAAAGCAAGCCCAATTGCGATGCCGCCGCGACCAGGGCCGCGGCGGCCAGCCGAAAGCGCGGCCCGCGCGCCAAAAGCACGGGACATCCCTGCCCCAGGGCGCTAAGTCCCAGGCTGGAGCTGAGCAACGCCATCGTCGCGGCGAAGGTCATCGATTGGTCCAACGACCCAAAACATAAGCGAATGCCGCACATGAGGGTAATCGTCCAAGCGCTGACGGCCAGCACGAGACTCCACACGGCGCGCCCCCCTTGTTTCTTTAACTCACGGGGATTCGGTTCGGCGCGGCTGAGCGATTGCTCGGCACAGTCCACACAGGTCAGCTTGCCGTGCCAACGAGTGCGGCAGACAACGCACACCGGTTTGCGGCAGCGGGCACACACGGCGGCCGCCGGTGTCGCGGCATGCTGCGCGCAGAACATCGCGTCCGACACCGGCTGGCGCCGCTCGGGACGCTCAAACAACGGCGCCTTGCACTTCGGACAGCGGGCGCCGATCGTCTCCGGAAAAGCGCGAAAGAAGCTGCGGCAACTGTGGCACTCGACCATCGGCCATCACACCCACGGCTTGTGGTGGTAAATCATCGCGGCTACGACGAGCGCCGCGGTGTACAACGAACCGGCCAGCCCAAAGAGGGCCACACTCTGACCGCCCAGACGCGGATCGTTCTGCGCGGCCCGCAGCGCCCAAAGTCCAAACGCCACCGCCGCCAATTGCAGGGTTGCCGCCGCACCGGCGAGATACCAATCGGCGCGCGTTGGTCCGGTCAGGGCCAGGATCAGCACGAGCACACCGGACGCGGACGCCGCCAAAGCGCTGAGCACGGCCTGGCCGGGCAGGCGCGGCGGCCGTTGCAACAGCGCGATCTCGTAGTTTTTGCACGGGCCGCAGAGCACACGGCCGCGGAACCTGACGACGCAATCCTCGCAAAAAGGCAGCTCACAAACCGCACACACGTGCTGTCGGGGGCGCTGGTCATGGTTGAAGCAGCGTTCGGGATCGGTGGGCCGAGGGCTGGCGCGCGGTCGAGGACGCAGCCGCGGCGGCACCGGTGCCGGCTCGTGCTGCGTGGGGCCGCCAAAAGTGAGCGGCTCCACCTTCGGGGGCGGCACCGCTTCCGCCGGCTCGGCGACAACCGTCGGCGCCGCCACGGTGCTCTCCCACGGTACCACCACGCCTTGTCCGCAGCTGCAAAAAATCATCGACCCGGCCGAATTCTCCGGACGACCATGCACCTTCTGACAGACCGGGCAGCTAAACCAGATCATCTGCCGCTCTCCTGGAACCGAAAGCTGGCCAGGGCCTGTTGCAAGGAGTGCTTGAGTCGATCGAAACGGCTCCAGCGCGTGCCGCCGACCAGGACATTGACGTAGCGCCGTTCCACCTTGACGCGAAACAAGAAGGTTCGGAGGATGCCGTCGAGCCGCACGTCGACGATGAATTGCTGGTCGTTGTCCCCTTCCTGGATGTCGCGCGGTTTCCAGGTCTGCGACACATTTTCGGGCAAGCGGCCGATCATGCGCACCAGGTCGGATTCCCGGAAAAAGTCAAGGGCGCTGTCGCGAAGAGTGACCGCGTCCTTGTCGAGCGGTTCGGGGAACGACAACCAAAGAATGTAAGCGTCGGCCCGCGGGTTCACAAGCATCAGGTGGTCGCCGTTGCGTTGGCTCGATTGCGTGTCGAGCACTGCCCAGTCGGTCCGCGGTGTCGGCCGTTGTATGACATAGGTGCTGTCGTCGTCGCCGCGCTTCTTGGCGGCCTGGTCGCCGGACGGATAGCGGAGCTTGCCGGCCCAGCGATACGAACGGATGAGGCCATCAAGATCAAACAGCTCGCGCGAGCCATAAGCGGCGATGGCGAGCAGCGTCAAAACGCCTCCCAGAAGCATGCCGGCCTGGGCCAGCCTAACTCCGCCGACCGGCCCCGGCGCGCGCGACAAGCGCCGATAAGCCACCGCGCCGCAAACCACTGCCGCGAGCGTACCGACGATCGTCAAGGCGCCGACCAGGGCCAGGACCAGACTGAGCACGGCCAACCCGCTCGTGCTGGTGGCCACCAGCTTGGGTGCCGGCGTGGCGATCGGCTTGTAACAATCCGGACAGGTAATCGTCTGGCCCGCGAACTTGTCGTCGATCTCCAGTCGGGCGCCACAGGTGCAAGTCAGGGGAATGGCCATGGCAGGGATGCTATACTCGCAATCGCCTCGGTCGGCGATCTAGTCAGGAAGTCGTATCCCATGTTGTCGCCGAGCGGCCAGCCCCGGAAGCGTAGCTCTGCCACGCCGACAAGGGCAGGCAACCGACGCCGGCGACGGCCAGATGGATGGCCCCCACAACAAACAGCCATACCACCGTCGCCGACAGCGGTCCACTGCCGCCGTAAGCGTGCAGGCCGACGCCCAATTCGTTGGTTCCGAACCACGACCAGAGCGTGACCAAGTTGCCAAGAACGGCTAAAACGGCGACGCCGCGCGTCTTGACCATGCCGGCCCACCGCGCATGCAGAATCAGCGCCACCCAGATGACGATCAAGAGGGCGCCATTTTCCTTGGGGTCCCAGCCCCAGAAACGGCCCCACGACTGATCAGCCCAGATGCCGCCGAGCACCGTTCCCAAGAAGCTCATGAACAGGGCGAAACAGAGCACGCCATAAGTGAGCTTGCTGAGGACGATGCCGAGAACTTCGCCGTGGAACATGCCCCGGGTCGTCTCGTCTCGGGCGAAGATGTCTTCCATTTTGCGGTTCAACACCGGCGTGAACACCCCCAGCAGGATGTACACCGCTCCGATGCCGCCGGCGACAAACGTCGCCATGTAACCGAGCGTTATCACGGTGACGTGGGTGGCCAGCCAGAAATTCGTGTCGAGCACGGCCTGCATCATCGCCATGGTATCACCCGAAAGGGACAAGTAATGGGCGACGATGCCGGCCGTAATCCCCGCGACCGCGCTGGCGACCACGATCGAGATACTATTGCGATAAAGGAACTCCAACAGCAAGCCGACACCCACGCAGCCCCAGCCGATGAAAATGGCCGAGGAATACAGGTTTGTCACCGAGACGAAGGGGCGATCTTGAATGTACATCCGTGCCAACAAGCCGAAAGTGTGAACGACAAACGCGGCCGCCATGAGATGGTACGCCGCCAGGTTCAGTGGGCGAAACCATCCCATCCACGAACAACAGCCCAACAGAAACGCGAAGCCGTAAAGGATAGAAGCATGGTGAAAGGCCTCGAACCGATTGTAAAACAATTCGAAGTCGACTTTACGGGCCGCCGCGGGTAGTTTGCTCTTGGCAAAGATCTCCTCTCCGCGCCGCACGATCTCGTTGAACGATTTCGCATCGTTGTCGGCGTAGGTGCGCAGCAACAGATAATGAAACGCGGCCGTGGGCACTTGTTTCATCTCCTCCATGGTGACGTGCGGCGGTACGAACGGCTCCAGGGGATACCACTTGTCCCGCTCGCCGCTCGGCGGCATGACCATGAGCGGAGCTTTGAGAAATGCCAGCTGTTGGAACAGCGCCAGGTGATTGGCGAGTTCGACGACTTTGGCGTCATAGAGGTCGTACTGTTTGCGGTCCTTATGGTCTTCCAGTTCCTTGGCTCGGCTCATCAAGTCGCCGATCTTGCCGCGGAATTCGTCGATCGCATAGCGAAACCCCGGCCGAGGCTCAAGCCCGAGCAGTTGCAGGACCTGCTCGTTTTCAATCCGGAAAACCTTGTGCTTCATGGCGGGGCCGTCGAACGCCTGTTGGTCGAGAAACGAGGTCATGGTGTCGAGCAGCCATTTGACAGCCGGCTGGCGAAGTTGCGACACTTCGTTGCCGTCCTGGCGCTCCTCGAGGAAGGTCTGTTTGCCGCTGATGATCATTAAGTTGATGCGGGCTACAGTGTCGATCGGCTTGAATCGGCCGCCGTCGAGCACCGGGAGCCGCGCATAGCTTTCCAGATCGAACTCCTTCGGTCCGCCGCGCGAGTACGACTTCAGCGCCGGATGCACAAGGAACAACAACCCCAGGGCGGTCGCCAACCAGGGAAACATGCGCGCCAAAGAATTCATGACCCTCTCCGTCTCACGAACGCGCTGGTGGTCGGCGTGCTCCACCAGAGGCGACGGCGGCCGGTGCCGTTTCCGTCAACGCGGGCAGTCGTACCATCAGGAAGCGAAGCAACACGATGCCGAAATGCACCAACATGCCCAGAGTCACGATGGTGCAGGCTATATAAGGCAAGGTCCAGGCCGGATTCCGTACCACTTGCAGCACCGTCCCTTTAGTCAAGGGGTGCAACGACGATTGATAAAACGTCTCGCCGCGGTAACGAAGAGGATGGTTCATGTAAATGTCAACCGCAAGGTCATCGTTGGTTGCCTTGTTCGTTAACCGCACAACACTGCGATAATCCTTGGGAATCTTGGTTCCCGGGTAAACCTTGTGATGAAATTCTCTCAAGAAGATCGTGTAATCCCGGTAATTTCGCTGGGCTCGCAGGCTGATCTCATATTTTTGGCCATCAACTTCGACCTGATCGGGTTGGTAATGAAGCAGCGTATGATACGTGGAAACGAGGTACGTGCCAAGCACGTCGTCCTTACCCTTGGCCCGGAGGCGGACATAGGCCGACGCGATTTCGATTTTTTGATTCGGGTCGACGCCGGCCGTTTCATCGCGCGGTACGGCCATTTGCTTCAGGCCGATGCCGGTCGTTGCCGGGTTGGCCGCTCCCGCTCGGACCGGCAACAGTTCGGAATGGGGCATGAAATCGATGATCTCAATATCGAACGGCAAGAGCGGGTCGCTCAACTTACGGCCTTTGGCCAGTTTCACACCGGGTACGAGGGTTTCTTCATCGGTATCGGGCGACAGGCGGCGTACAATCGCCAACTCGACCTTGCGGTCGCTTTCGACGAAATTGGAGGAATACCCTTCCATGATCGTCATGCGTCCTTCAATGGCGAACACGCCGGTGATGAATTCGCCGAGCATTAAGAGGACGAGGCCGGCGTGCGTCAACAGAATGCCCGAACGCCGCCACGAGAACTGAAAGCGGACGGCATGGGCGGCGAGGAGATTGCACATCAACAGGCTGCCGATCAGCCATCCACCGGGAAACGGGATCCGGTAGCTCGGCGGAATGTCGAGCAGGAAAAAGCAGAGCACCCGCACCGGGATCCAGGCGACGTCGCACCGGAAATACTCGTTGACCACGGTCCAGATGCCTTGCTCCTTCTGCGCCCACGTGCCGTAAAAGACCAGCACGAACGCCAGCACGAACAGCACAACCGTAAGGCGCAGCGAGGCACAAAACTCCAAGACGCGATACCACCGCGACCGGGGGGCACTTTGCCGCGCAGGCTTCGCTTCGTCAGGAGCCCCGGCAGGTCGCGGGGGCGGCAAACCGGCTTGAATGGCCGTGGAACTCATCGTGCCTACCTTTGGGTTACTTCGTGAACGTCACCGACCTCACGAACGTCTCAAACGCTGCCTTGTGTTGGCCGACGACTTCGCTCGGCCCGGTGAACTTGAAAAAATACGTACCGCCCCGGTGCGGCACGATGGCGCCGACAATGCGCTTGCCGGTCGTCGCCGGACCGGACAGGTCGACCAGTTTGCCCGCCTGGCCGTCGACGGTGATCGCCTGCGCTTCCCGGCCCAGTTGAGCTTCGTCGATCGGTTTGAGACCGACTTGATCGCGCCAGCGATTGACATTGGCCAAGAGACCGCCCCCTGCGCCTTCGAGCCGCGAAACCGTCACCGTCGCCTTGGCTTGCCCCTCACCCACCTGAAACGCCAACTCGGCAAACTGCCCCGGCGCGGTCGGCTTCCAACCCGGCGGCGCTTGGTACTTGAGCGACGCCTCACGCGGCGCCGCCGGCGCTTCCAACCCTTCGCCTTGGGCCACCATCGGCGGCGCGGCCTTCCCCCGAGCGCCGGGACCGACCAGGTCAACGAGGTACGCGCCATGGCCGGCGATGGTTTCCTGGCGATAAAAACCTTCCAGGTCCATCGCCCCCAGCGGCTCGAGCCCCAGCTGATTGCGCCAGCGGTTGATGTTGCTCCCCAGGTCTTGCCGGCCCGGAAGAAACGAAATCGCGATCTCCGGCGCCTTGTCCTTCGGTCCGGTGAGGATCGTCTTGTAGCGCAGTTTTTCGGTTGGCTCCTCGACGTGCCAACCTTCCGGCAGCGTCCAGGTCGGGACGTCGGGATTGTCGAACCGCAACGACCGCACGAATTTCAACCACGTGTCCTCCAAGGCTTCCAGCTCGCGCTCCGCTCCGGTGACTTTGACGAACCACGTTTTGTCCACCGCCGCGATTGGAATGATCGCACCCAGCGTCCGCTTCATGACGTTGAGCCTTGGGCGTTTTTCTTGCACGATCGGCTCGTCGACAGTCGTCACGGCCCGCCAGGCTGCGACGATCGGCAGGCGAACCATCAGGTAAGCCCCGAAGCAGGCTAGAGGTACGACAAGGTAGATCAGCAGCCGTTGCATGCAAGAATCGCGGGCCGAATCGGGTTCAATTTGCCACAGGCCGTGCCCATCGAAGCCAGGGCGACATCGGAGGGAATGCCTTGTTGCGTTCTCTTGGTTATTGTCGTGGAACGTGCTCGATTTGCAAGTCCAGTTTCAGGCGGGCGTTCGCCGACCGAGGCAAGCGGTTCGCCGACGGCGCAACGCAGTGGCTCGGGTGCCGGGGCTGTCATCGACCTTCGTCGAGTTGCCGTTCGCGTTCGAGGCGGGCGCGGTGCATTTCTTCGGCGAGTTCTTGCGACAGGGCGTAGCCCCAGAGCAGGTAGTGCAGAAAGCCGACCGCGGTGACGGCCAAGGCGGCGCACAGGACATACGAGAAGATCCCGAAACTGACAAAGTTGAGGAAAAAAATGATCGTGCCGCCCAGAACGGCGACCAGCACGAAACCGAGGACCGTCTCGCGTCCCGAGCGGGGCGCCGGTTCACCGGAGCGCCGGCGCTCATGATCGGGCGGGAGACCGGCGTGGACATGCGGACCGCCCGGGGGGACGCCGGGCCGCACCGCTGTCCGATCGAGTCCGCTGCCGGGGAGCAGCGGCGCCGGTTTCGAAGTGATCGCGTCGCGCGGGGATTCCTGATTCATGACGGCTATTGTAGGGCGATCGCGGCAATCGGTCTTCCACGGCGGCGCGGAACTGCTTTACAATGAAGCCATGACCGAAGCCAGGTCCGCGCCGCAACGAATCGTTCTGGCCAAGGTCGGGCTGGACGGCCACGACCGCGGCATCAAGGTGGTCGCGCGGGCCTTGCGCGACGCCGGCTTTCACGTCATCTACGCCGGTTTATGGCAAACCCCCGAAGCCGTGGTCCGCACCGTGGCCGACGAAGACGCCGACTGGCTCGGGCTGAGCATCCTCTCCGGCGCCCACATGACGCTCGTGCCGCGTGTGCTGGAACTGCTGCGCGCCGCCGGGCTGGACCATGTCGGTGTGTTGGTGGGCGGCATCATTCCCGAAG
>JANWVS010000450.1 GCA_025056835.1 Gemmataceae bacterium
CCTTATTCGATGGCTTGCGCCGTTTTCGCGTTTTGCCCCCCTTGGACAACACACCTGTCGGGCTACAAGGATGCCGACCTCCCGACGTACGGCCTTCTCCGCCCCCCATCGGATGGCTGACGGGATTCTGCGACGTGCCGCGGTTGTGCGGCTTTCGGCCCAGCCAGCGTTTGCGCCCCGCTTTTCCCAGGGCGATATTCATGTGATCGGCATTGCTGATGGTGCCGATCGTTGCCCGGCAATCGATGTGGACCCGACGAATTTCCCCCGAGGGCAACGCTACTTGGGCCCAATCTCCCTCGCGGGCACTCAGCACCGCACTGGTACCGGCGCTGCGGCCAATCTGCCCCCCGCGCCCGGGCTGTAATTCGACGTTGTGAATCGTCATGCCTAGCGGAATTTTGCGCAGCGGCATGCAATTGCCCAGCCGCGGTTCGATGTCCTGGCCGCTGATGACCCGGTCGCCGGCTTTTAAGCCATCCGGCGCCAAGATGTAGGATTTCACACCGTCTTCGTACTGAAGCCGAGCAATGCGAGCACTGCGGTTGGGATCGTATTCAATCGATTGAACCGTGGCCCAGACGTTGTCCTTGCGGCGCTTGAAGTCGATGATCCGATACATCTTCTTGTGGCCGCCGCCGCGGAACCGGCTCGTCACGATTCCTTGATGGTTGCGCCCTCCTTTTTTCTTTCGCGGCACCACCAGGCATTTTTCAGGATTGTTGACCTTCGGATAGGTACAGTCGGCGAAATCACTGACTGAACCACCGCGGCGCCCCGGCGTCACCGGCTTGTAATAACGAATGGCCATGCCTCACCTCAACCAGCTGCATCAGCCGCTTAGAAGAACTCGATTTTGTCCTCGGGCGAAAGTTTGACGATGGCTTTCTTCCAGTGCGACAGCCGGCCGTACCGGAACCGATAGCGCCGTCGCTTGCCGACACGCAGTTGCGTGCGAACCGACATGACGCGGACGTTGAACAACTCCTCCACGGCCTTTTTGATCTCGGGCTTCGTCGCCCACAGATTGACCTGGAACGCGTACGCATTATGGTGCGCATGCGTCGACTGGTGCGTTCCCTTTTCGGTTACCAGCGGTCCCAAAATGATCTGATGCGGCTCCAGCCGGGGACCATAATTTCGCACTCCTGCTACCGACATGACCAGCCCTCCCGTTGCTTGCTCGGCCGTCGCTTCGGACCGCGACAGACGCCGCCGCTGCTCGTTATTTCCACTTCGCCGAGCGGCACAATTCGCTCAACGCCGCCTTCGTCAGCAGGAGCCGTTTCGGCCGCAACACCGAGTACGCGTTGAATTGCGACGCCGGAGCCACCGCCACGTCCCGCAGATTTCGAGCCGACAAATAGATCGTCTGCTTGTCGTCGATGTCGCTGGCTCCCAAACCGACCAGGCAGCTGGTACCGGCCACCTTCAGGTTTTTGAGGACTTCGGCCATCGCTTTGGTCTTAATTTCGGGAAGCGTCAGCGCCTCGACGATCACTGCCTCGTTGTCTTGCAGCTTGCTCAAAAGAGCCATGCGCGCCGCCGCTCGCACGGCCTTTTTGGGCAACCGATAGCTGTAATCACGCGGTTTGGGACCTTTGGCCGTACCGCCGCCCCGCCGCTTGTTGGTCCGCCGCGTGCCGACGCGGGCGTTGCCCGTGCCTTTTTGGCGGAACAGTTTCCTGGTGCTCCCCGCCACCTCGCCTCGCCGCAAGGTAGAATGCGTGCCGGCGCGTTGATTGGCGCGGTACATCAACACCACCTCGTGTAAAAGCTGACGGTTGACTTCGCCGCCCAACTCCGTTGGGTCCACTTCGACCGATCCTACCGATTGCCCTTGCATGTTGTACACCGGTAGGGTTATGACCTTCGCTTCCCCGGCCACGGCTGTTGACCTCCCCACCAACAGAAAACCCAGGCCGACGCTGCAAACTCGCCACGGCCTGGGTGTTACCTTGGTGTTGTCGCTATCCGTTACTACCCGAAAGCACTCGGATTTTTATGTCCACACCGGGCGGCAAACTCAACCCCTTGTTGAGCGCTTCAATCGTTTTGCCCGTCGGCTGGTGAATATCCACGAGCCGTTTGTGAGTTCGGATCTCGAACTGCTCGCGGCTTTTGCGGTCGATGTGCGGACTCCGCAGCACCGTGTACCGCTCAATGCGCGTCGGCAAAGGAATCGGACCATGCACGATCGCCCCCGTCCGTTGCGCTGTGTCTACGATTTCGCGGGCCGTACGATCCAAAACTTCGTGATCAAACGCCTCCATTCGGATTCGAATGCGTTCGCTCATTCCCGACGACACAAACTGCTCCTTTCCGGTCCCCTAGAGCGGACCTGGGAAATTGATAACTTAGTGAGCCGCTCCCCACGTGTCAAGAGGGCCGTCGACCAGTTCGGCGCGCCGGCCAAGGCTTTTCCGGGCTGTTCGCTTGCGCCACACGTGTCCTCTTGCGTCAGTCGTAAGCCGTTCCGGTACGGGAAAATCTGTCGCGAGTCAACTGGTCTTTGCTCGCCCGATCGGATAAATTGCAGCAGGAGAGACGTGTTCCCAAATAATCCTGTCAAACCCGTCCCGTTCCGTTGCGGCGAGGTAGCGGCCTATGTCGACAAAAGTGGTCAACTGTCCTCAGTGCCAAACGCCGCTGACGGTCGCCACCGAGTTGGCTCCGGGCAAGGGTTTGAGGTGTCCCAAGTGTCAACTCAAGTTTATCCCTCCCCAAGGCACTGCGGCGCGAACGCCGACTGATGTCGCCGTCTCGCCCCGTTTAATTCTTGCGATCTTGCTGGTCGTCGGTCTCGGCGTCAGCGCCGTGGTGTGGTATCAGCTGGCTCATCAGTCGACACCTCCGCCGTCGGTGGCAGGAACGATTCCGTCGCAAGCGCCGCACGGGAACGCCGTGTCGCCTGCCGAAACTCCCGTTGAGACCAAGAAACTGGAGTCAAAGTCCGTTCCCGAACCGGAAGTCAAGAACCCCCCCACACCCGTCCCTCCATCGAAAACAGACGACGACTTACCCGACATACCGTTGCCGATGACCAAAAAGGGCACGCCGAAGTCGATTGCCGAGACCCAGCCGCAACCCTCCGAGCCCCTGTCGAAAGGCGATCCGGCGAAG
>JANWVS010000451.1 GCA_025056835.1 Gemmataceae bacterium
TGCGGCCCGCACCGAGGCGTACATCCAAACGCACGTCGGGCAAGGCAGCGGAAGCGGTGGTCATGGCGGAAACCTGCGCAAGGTGGCTCCATCCACCGGCGCCGCGCGGCGGCGGCGCATCCGCGGCCGATTGGAACCGATTCAGTCGAAAAAAGGAAGAGCAACTTTCGGCGCGCCGCACGGCAAGCGGCGTAAACGGGGCATCGATGGCAGCGCGGCTTGCGGCCGCGGACCCGGCAGAACTGGGGGAGGCACCGAGCTTGGGGCGAGTCAGGGTTGCCGCAGCGCCACGTCGCGTTGGGCCGTCCAGAACAAGGCATTGGCGATCATCGTGCGAAAACTCGGCTCATCAAAATCGCGTTGGTGGCCCAACGAGGTGTAAAAAATTCGGCCGCCCTTGTACGTCCGCGTCCACGCAATCGGTTCGATATGGTTGGGGATGGAACCGGTCAGGAGGATGGTTACGTCCTTGGCCAAACCAGGATTCTTATACAAGCTGCCGACGGATTGAAAGGGAACGAAGCCCTTCAAGATCGGGTGGTCCTTGGCGGCGGGTTCGATGGCCACTTTACAGATCGGCCCCTCGGGGTAATGTCCTTTGTAGTTTCCCCCAAGGACTTCGCGGTCGAGTTCGAGCCAATTCTGGAAGGCATGGCTGGCGGTGCGAATCCCGACGATCGGTTTGCCGGCGAGGCAATACTTCTTGACGCGCTCGAGTTGTTCGCCCCCGATCTTGAGACGACGAGTGAACAACAACATGACATCACAGTGCTCCAAGTTCTCCAGCCCCGGCAAGTCGCTTTCATTCTTGATAAACGCCCGAGTGCATTGAACCTGGTAGTGTTTTTCCAGGTAGCTTTGCAATTTGGCCAGCGACGCATCGGATTCGTATTCCAACGAGCCTGAGACGAGACACACTCGCAACGGCTTCAGTTCGCCCGCGTGGCTGGCCAGCAAAGCTGCGCCGGCCGAGCTGCCCAGCACCGCGCCCACCAGAAGTTTGCTCAACCATCGATTCATAACGGCCACCGCGGCATCCTGCCGCCGATCCAAGGGGGGCTGATTTTGGATCGGCGGCCGCAAGCTCTCAGCGCTTGTCAGGGTTCATGTGAATGACGTCGGCCCAGCGTTTCTCGAAGTTCCAGTGGACGTCGTTTTCCGTGTCGTGGCACTTCTGACACATGAAGTCGATCGTCAGCAAACGTCGCTTTTCCGCAACGCCTTGATTGTAGTGAACGGCCCACGGATTGATCAGCTTGCGGGCGTCTCGGTCGTCGGGATTATTGGCGTGGGCGCTGCCCGGCCCGTGGCAGCTTTCGCAGCCGACATGCAGGAGTTTTTTCTGGAGGCGCGGCTGCCGCCGCACTTGCGGGTCGTTGAAGCCGGTCTCATAGGGAAAACCCGTCGTATGGCAGAGCAAGCATTCGCCGTCGAATTGCCGAAGGGCCGGCTTGGTCGCTTCGACCAGCGTGTCGTAAGCATGGGCGTGTTTGCTTTTCTCCCAGATGTCGTAGGCGTGTTGATGGCAGCTGGCGCAGGCTTCCGAACCGATGTACTTGGCGCCTTGCGGCAGAAGAACCTGGGTCTTGTGCCGAGCGAGGCCGAAGTGGGTCGACAATTCACGCGCTTTGACCCGTTCGGCGTAGTCGTCCATGAGCTTGGTCACGGGATTATCGTTGCGCGGCTCATACTCTGGGCCGACGAGGACCATTTCGTATTTGGTTTCGAAGCGCTCCCCTTTCTTCCAGACGCCGAGAACGCCCACGTATTTTCCTTTATGGCCGACCGTAATCACCCGGACCCCAGCCACGTCGCGCGGTTGGCTCGGCGGCTCTGGATCGCGGCTGGAGTGCAACACCACGTGGAGCGGGGCCGTTTTTTGGGAAGCACACCATTGGATGCCGGCATCGACCTCATTGCCCCCCGCGGCGGTGGGAGCGTCCTCGGTTTGAAACAGTGCCAGGTTGAATTCCGTGCCGCGCCGGGCTAGTTCCCCAAGGGCTGCCGGGATACGGTCGGCAGCGAACGCCAGATTCGGATCGCGCTTGCGAACCTCGTTTTGCCATGATTTGGCAATGAAGGCGACGACGCCGATCTTCGGCAGTCCTGGTTCGTCGATGACCAAGTACGGCCGGACGTTCATGGCGTGGTAAGGTCCTTCCTCTTCCGTGCCGACAAGGTTGGTCGCCAGCACCCGCGGCCGTTGGTGGCGGAGGGCAAACTGGGGCAAGACTTTGCCCAACTCGCCGGCAAAATCCTCCTTTCCCAAGCCGACGGCGAAATAGCCCATGGCCCGGAGGGCTTCCATGGCGGTCTCATATTTGAGGAGTTTCTGGCTGGGAGGAGTCAGGGCGCTGGCGGTCTCCGGGCCGTGTACTTGGGGGTAAACGTCACCCAAATCCACGGGGACGAGGGGCCAGCCTTTATTGCGCAGGGCGTTGAGAAGCTCCCAGCGTCGTGCGAGGCCGCCGTATTGGGGCGACGAGCAGCCGCACGGTTGCAGGTAGCCGTGGAGTTGGCCGGTCAAAACCAGCGCGAAATCCGGTCGCTCCCAACCGCGGAAGTTTTTGCTTGCGGCTGCGTTGCCCTCTTGCGACGAGGCCAACTCGGCAGGCACGGAAGCGGCCTGGCCCCAATGCCGCGACCAGTGCATCAAGCCATAAGAACCGCCAAACAACAGACCACAACTTGCGAGCACCGCCAGCGTGCGGCACCAGCCGGAATGCCCCCACCGCCGCGCAGCGGCGCCCTGCGAGTCGGTTGCCTGTTGATCGAAATTCATGACGCACCCTTCTCTGAGATCACGCACCATGCGGCCGAGCGAACCGGCGCCTCCGCCAGCTCCGGCGGCCTCTTAGCATCGCGATTTTGCTCGATCCTGTCAACCTTGGACGGCATGACCGACAATTGGGATGCGGATTCGTCGCGGAGGATCGGCGTTTTTCAGGCGCAGGGTAATGGCACTGTCGTCGTTGATCTGTTGATCCGGGGGAACTTGCACTTCCAGTTTCCAGCGGGTCTTTGGTCCGGGCGGAGCGTCGCGGTCGATCGCCAAGTGAACTTTCAGCGCCGAAGGCTGCACTTGGTCGATCACCAATTCCGACTTGGCATCACTGG
>JANWVS010000452.1 GCA_025056835.1 Gemmataceae bacterium
GTTTGCCGCCGGCGCGGATGCACTTTTGCGTGTTGGCGGCGCGTGGATACGGCGGTTTCTCCGTGCCCAGGAAGTACGGCTTGAACTGGTTCATGCCGGCGTTGGCGAACAACAGCGTCGGATCGTCCAGGGGTACGACCGGCGAACTGGGCACAAAGGTGTGGCCGCGCTGGACGCAAAAGAAGTCGATGAACTGTTGACGAATCTCCGCGGCGGCGGGCATAGCATTTCCCCCAAGGACGATGAAGCCCCGGTTCCCAGGACCGGGCCGGGAAGGGTCGTCGGCGCCACCGCAGCGCCGTTTCCGCCGCCTCCACTGCGCCAGAAACGGCCGCTGGGATGCGACCCAGCCCGCCTCGGTCCCGCGAACCGGGGCTAACCGTATTTTATGGCGTTTTTGACCGTGTCAAAGACGACGGCCAAGGGGACGCCGTGCTGCCGGGCCACGCGGGCGCAATCGTCATATTCCGGGGCGAACGTCGGCGGGCCGGCGCTGTGCCAGGCCCATTTGCCGCGAATCTGGCCCCACGGCGTATCCACGCTGCACACCTCGCGCCGCACCACGTGCCGCTGCGCCGCATAACGGCGAATACCCAGGGTCCGCGTCTCCCGAAAGATAATCTGCTCCACCGCGGCCACCGCCGCTTCCGGCACCAGGACGCTCAACAACACGCCCGGCCGGTTTTTCTTCATCTGGATCGACGTCGTGAACACGTCCATTGCCCCGGCGGCAAACAATAGCTCGAAGCAATGCCCGATCACCTGGCCCGGCACGTCGTCGAGGTTGGTTTCCAACACCCAGACGGTGTCGGCTTCCCAGCCCGTTGCCTGCGCGTCCGTTGTGTGTCCCACGAAGAGCCGCAGGATATTCGGCTGCTCCCGAAACTCTTTCCGGCCGGCGCCGATCCCGATTTTCTCGACCGTCATCGCCGGCGATTCGGTCCACTCGCTCACCAGGGTCGTCAGGATGGCGGCCCCGGTGGGCGTGGTCAACTCCGACGGGATCGTCGACGGCCGCAACGGCACGCCCTTGAGCAATTCGGCTGTCGCCGGCGTCGGCACCGGCATGACGCCGTGTTCGCACTGGACGGTGCCGAAACCAGTGGGCACCGACGCGCTCGTGAACTTTTCGACGCCGAGCAGGTCCAAGGCAATCGCAGCGCCGGCGATGTCGGCGATGCTGTCGAGCGCCCCGACCTCGTGGAAATGCACCTTGTTGAGCGGCAGACCGTGGACGGCGGCCTCCGCTTCAGCAAGCCGGCGGAAAATCCGCAGGGCCAGGTCGCGCTGCTTCGCGGTCAACGATCCGCGGCCCAGGATCGCTTCGACGTCTGGCAAAAAACGGTGCTCGTGCTGCGGCGGCGCAAGGACCTCGATCTGCGTGGCCGCGAAGCCGCCTTTGCGGACTTTGTCGATCTCGATTTGCACCGGCAGACCCAGCGAGGCGATGCCGGCCAGCACCGGTTCGGTCGGTACCCCGGCATCGAACAGGGCCGCCAGCGTCATGTCGCCGGAGATGCCGCTGAAGCAATCAAAGTGGGCCACCCGCATGGTGCGACCTCCTGCGCCCGTCGAGCAAGCCGCGGCAGCGGTACACCGATCGCCGCGACCGCGCGATATACTATACGAATGATCGATCCCGATGCCCCAGCCGCACCGCGGCAGACCAGGTCTTTTCTCCGCGATCTCATTCAAGCACGCGGCCTGAAGCCGAAGACCAAGCTCGGCCAGAACTTCCTCGTCGATCTCAATCTCCTCGACTTTATCCTCCGCCACGCCGACCTGACGCCGGACGATCTGGTCATTGAAGTCGGCACCGGCACCGGCAGTCTGACGGCCAAACTCGCGGATGCAGCCGGCGCCGTGCTGAGCGTCGAAATCGACCCGGCATTTCACGCCTTGGCCCAACAGACGATTGGTCGACGGACGAATACCGTCCTGATGCGCGCCGATGCACTCAAGAGTAAGAACCAGCTCAATCCCGAGGTGCTCGCCCAGTTGCAAAAGTTACGCGATCGGCTTGAACCGAAGCAGATCAAGTTGGTTTCGAACCTTCCTTATGCTGTGGCCACGCCGGTGATCTGCAACTTCCTCCTCGGCGAGATTCCGCTGGAACGCATGGTCGTCACGGTGCAATGGGAGATCGCGGCAAAACTAGCGGCATGGCCGGGGACCGCCGACTACGGAGCACTGACGGTCCTGGTACAAAGCCTGGCCGACGTCGAAATTCGCCGCCGCTTGCCGCCGACCGTCTTCTGGCCGCGGCCCAAGGTCGATTCGGCGATCGTGCGGATCTGGCCGCGCCCGGAGCGCAAGGCCCAGCTGAGCGACGCTCGCCTGTTTCGGGAATTTCTTCGCGATCTCTACGCCCATCGCCGCAAGAACCTGCGCAGCGCCTTGTGTGCCTTGCCCGGACGCCGACGGGACAAAACCGCCGTCGCTGCCCTGCTCGCGAGCCTGGGGCTGGATGGCAATGTCCGGGCCGAAACGCTGGGCATCGACGAGCACCGCCGACTCTTCGAGGCCTGGGTTCGACCTTGACCGACAGCGGCGCGGCACCTTATCGTAAGCCCCATGCAACAAGTTCTCGTTCGCGTCCCCCTGCTCGACTTGCCCATCTACGGTTATGGTTTCATGCTCTTTTGCGCGTTTCTCGCTTGCACCGGGTTGGCGGTCATGCTCGCTAAACGGGAGGGCTATCCGGCCCAGCCGATTCAAGACTTGGTGATTTGGCTGTTCGTCACCGGGATCGCCGGCGCTCGCCTGACGTATGTCATTCGTTACTGGCACCACTTCCCCACCATCGGACAATTCTTTGCCGTCTGGGACGGAGGTTTGATCTTTTACGGATCGATACCGGGCGCGGTCGTCGGCTATGTGTTGGCGTATCGTTTGCAATTGCGGCGCCACGGCGTTTCGCATTGGAAAATGGCCGACATCATCGCTCCCTGTCTGGCCTTGGGCCTGTGTCTGGGACGGATCGGCTGCCTGCTCAACGGCTGTTGCTTCGGCAACGTCGCCTGCGAATCCTGTCCCGCCGTTCATTTTCCCTGGTCCAGCCCGCCGCACGTCGAGATGGTGCGACGCGGTCTGCAAACCCCGGCCGGCTT
>JANWVS010000453.1 GCA_025056835.1 Gemmataceae bacterium
CGACACCAGGCCACGGTTTGCGCGACCAGGTCAAACGAGTGCTGGCGATTGACGGCCAGTTGGACGCGCGGCGCGAAATCCTGCACGCCGAGACTAGCGCGCTGGAAGCCGATCTCGCGCAACACGGAAAGTTGCTCGCGCGTCGTAATGCGCGGGTCGATTTCGACGGCTAATTCGGCGTCGGCGGCAATGTCGAAGCGGCCGGCGAGCAAGTGCCACAGGCGCTTCAGTTGATGGGCGTGGAAAAATGTGGGCGAACCGCCGCCGAGATGGACCTGGCGCACGGTGCGGTGCGGCACCGCGTCCGCCAGCCGGTTCACTTCGAGGTGTAAGCCGGCGAGGACGTCCTCGGCCGGGTCGTGTTCGCGCCGTTTGGCCGGCGGGACGATTTCCTTGGTACAAGCGCAGTAGTAGCACAAGCGCTCGCAAAACGGCAAATGAACGTACAACGACAGAGGGGCTTCGATCTCGGCAAGGTCGGCGCGGAAGTCAACAGGGCGGTAGTCCTCTCTCCAGACCGGAGCAATGGGGTAGGAGGTATGTCGCGGTAGGGCCAACCCGGCATAGCGGCGATAAACAATCCGTTGCTCGGGCGACAGATGAAAACGTGGTGGTGCCGCAGCAGGAGTGTGCATTCACCTTTTATTGTACAACCGCTGCGGCCACGGTACCAGGCGGTGCCGCGCCGGCGCGTCCTCAGCCGAACAGTCGGCGGAACAGGCCGCTTGGCCGCGGCGCGGCTTCGGCCGGAGGCGCGGTCGGATCGGCGGGTTTCTTCGCCGCGTTGTCGAACTGCCGCAGGCGCAGCGCCGCCAACTTTTCCTGCAAATCGGGATTGCGGCTGACTAATTCCAGTTCGCGAGTGAACTCGGCTTGTTGGCGTTGTAGCTCCACGCGGAGCCGCGCCAGTTCGGCCCGATCCTTGGCCAGGGCCAATTCCATCTCGCGCGCCTGCTCTCGCAGTGCTGCTTCGTCTTCTTCGAGTTGTCGGCGCCGGTCGTCCAATTCGCGGCGGAGTCGCTCGAGTTCGGGGTCGTCGATTTTTTTAGGCAGGGCCGCGGACGCCGCCGGTGGTGGGGCGATGCGCTTGTCTTTGGAACGCAGTTGCTGTTCCAGTTCCTCAACCCGTGCTCGCAATTGCGCGTTTTCGGCGCGCAGGTGTCTCAAGTCGTCGGCGTCGAGGTTGATCGCGGCGTCAGACCGCAGTTCTTTCAGCAGGTCGCGGTGGTTGACGCTCGCCTGGACGAGCTGCGCTTGCAAGTCGTCCAGCAACTCGAGATCAAGCGTGGAGGGGGGTGGGGTCTGCGTCGAATCCCCGAAACCCTTGTGGTATTCTCCACGGGTCCTAGTCATTCTTGCGTTCTCCGTCGTTTACAGTTGCTCCGTCGGCTGGCGGGAGGCTCCGCGTTTCCGGAAGCGTAGGTTCCCTGTGGCCGTTTCAGGCAGGGGCCTACAATCACTATAGCTTGCATTTCACGCCGATGCCGCATCTTGCTCCGTCAAGAATCTTGCTCAGTCAAGACGCGATCGAGAATCGCCAAGGCCGTATCCACCTGTTCAGACGTCACACACAGGGGTGGACAAAAACGCAAAGCAGCCTCGCCGCAACCAAGCAGCAACAAGCCGTGGTGAAAAGCGGCTTGCACGACGGCATCGCGCCGGGCTGGATCGAGGACGCTCGGCGCCACGGCCTGGACTAGATCCACGGCTTGCATCAGCCCGAGGCCGCGGACCTCACCGACGATACGGTGCCGTTGTTGGAGCCGCAGCAAGCCCTCGCGGAGTTGGGTGCCGCGCGCTGCGGCGTTGGCGACGTATTCCCGTTGGAGTAGTTGAATCGTTGCCAGCGCGGCCCGACAGCTCACGGGATTGCCGCCGTAGGTGCTCGCATGGCTGCCGGGCGGCCAATCCATGACGTCGCCGCGAGCCACGATGGCTCCCAACGGCATGCCGCTGGCAATTCCCTTGGCGAGGCAGATGATGTCAGGCTCCACGTTCCAATGCTGCACGGCGAAGAGTTTGCCGGTGCGTCCGAAGCCGGTTTGCACCTCATCGGCCACCAGCAGGATGCCGTGGCGCCGACACAAATCGCGCAGCGCCGGCAAGAAGCCAGCAGGCGGTACGTGGTAGCCGCCTTCGCCCTGAATCGGCTCGACGAAGATCGCGGCCACTTCCTCCGGTGGGGCGATGCGTTTGAATAACGTTTCTTCGATCACCTGCACGCAGGCGCAGGCAGACCCCGATGCGACACATCCTTGGCAGCCGCGAGGGAAAGGGACATGGTGGATGTCTGGGACCAAAGGGGAAAAACCGCGCCGATGGACCAGCTTCGAGCCGGACAACGACATCGCCCCGTAGGTCCGGCCGTGGAAGGCGCCGAAGAATGCAACGGCCCGCGAGCGGTGCGTGTGCCAACGAGCCAATTTCAGGGCGGCCTCCAGGGCCTCGGCGCCGCTGTTGGTAAAAAAGACTCGCTTGGGACTGTCACCTGGAGCCAGCTCGGCGAGCCGCTGGGCGAGGTCGATTTGCGGCTCGTAGTAGAAGTCCGTACCCGACATGTGCAACAGTTTCGCCGCCTGATCTTGGATCGCAGCCACCACCTCGGGATGACAATGACCAGTCGAGGTGACCGCGATGCCGGCGGTAAAATCCAGAAACAAGTTGCCGTCCACGTCTTCAATCACCGCCCCCGACCCGCGCGCACAGACCAAAGGATATACGCGCGTATACGATGGCGACATGTACTGATGGTCGCGCTCCAATAGCGCCCGGGCGCGTGGGCCGGGCAACGGTGTCGTAAGCGTGGGAACGACGCGAGAATCGAATTGCCACATGGGAACCTGCCTTGGTTCTGCAAATCTTCCATCGGAACATCCGGCGGACGGCCGGACGCACCTTCGGCGCTATGGCGATTGTAGCCCGTCCTGGTGCGGAGGCCACCGGCGAACGGAAGGCCTCCCAGCTTCGCTAACCGGCAAAAATGGCTCAATCCGACGCCGTTTTTCCAACAAACCGCATTGCCCGCCTGGAGTTGCCGTTGATCGCTTCGCTACAATCGGGATGGGACTAGACGACAAGGCAGGATCATGCGTCATGACTCGGTT
>JANWVS010000454.1 GCA_025056835.1 Gemmataceae bacterium
GATGGGCAGCGTGGCCGAGAAAGTGGTTCGCAAGGCCCCCTGCCCCGTGCTCACCGTCCGCTTGGCGGAGCACGAGTTCGTCACCTAACTCCCACGCCGCGCTGTCCCATGTCCGACGTCATTCCCAATGTCCTGGCCCAGCGGTACGCCTCAGCGCCGCTCCGCGAACTGTGGTCGCCGCGGGTGAAGGTCATTTTTGAGCGCCGTTTGTGGCTGGCCGTGCTCCGCGCCCAGGCCGAGTTGGGTGTGCCCACGCCCCCTGAAGCCCTCGCGGCCTACGAACGAGTGGTCGATCAGGTCGACCTCGATGCAATCGCCCGCCGCGAGCGCCTGACCCGGCACGACGTCAAGGCCCGGGTCGATGAATTCTGCGCCTTGGCCGGCCATCAGCAGATCCACAAGGGGATGACCTCACGCGACCTCACCGAGAATGTCGAACAGATGCAGGTCCGTGCATCGCTGCAACTGATCCGCGACCGCATGGTGGCGGCCCTGGCGGGGCTGGGCCGGCGCGCCGCCGCCTACGCCGCCTTGCCCCTCACCGCCCGCACCCACAACGTGCCGGCCCAGGTCACCACTCTCGGCAAGCGCTTCGCGTCGACCGCTGAGGAACTGCTCGCAGCATTCGAGCGCGTCGAACACCTGCTCGAACATTATCCCCTCCGCGGTCTGAAAGGCCCGGTCGGCACCGCCCAGGATCAGCTCGATCTGTTGGGCGGCGATCCGGCCAAGCTCGCGCGCTTGGAAGAAGCCGTCGCTCAGCATCTCGGTTTCACCCGCGTTCAGAGCAGTGTCGGCCAAGTCTATCCGCGTTCGTTGGATTTCGCCGTAGTCGCCGCCCTGGTGCAAGCGGCCGCGGCCCCAGCCAACCTGGCCACGACGATCCGCCTCATGGCCGGACACGAACTAGCTACGGAAGGCTTCGTGCCGGGCCAGGTCGGCTCGTCGGCGATGCCCCACAAAATGAATTCCCGCTCCTGCGAGCGCATTTGCGGCCTGCGCGTCGTGCTCGGCGGTTATCTGGCGATGCTCACGGCCGTGGCCGGCGAACAATGGAACGAAGGCGACGTGAGCTGTTCCGTTGTCCGCCGCGTGGCCCTGCCGGACGCCTTCTTTGCCGCCGATGGCTTGTATCAAACGTTCTTGACCGTCCTTGCCGAATTCGCTCCCTTTCCCGCGGTCATCGCCGCCGAGTTGGAGCGCTATTTGCCGTTTCTGGCGACGACGAAAATCCTGCTCGCTGCAGTTCGCGCCGGCGTCGGCCGCGAACTGGCTCATGAAGTGATCCAGGAGCACGCCGTCGCCGCGGCGCTGCAAACGCGCCAGCACGGCCGCAGCGGCGGCGAGGAATTGTTGCGTCGCCTGGCCGACGATCCCCGACTTCGGTTGGCGCCCGAGCAACTCCACGCGGTGGTGACGGCTCCCCTCGAATTCACAGGCGCGGCCCGCACCCAGGTCGACGCCGTGCTCCGACAAATCGAGGCCGTTCTCCAGCGCTATCCGACGGCCGCGGCCTACCAACCGGAGCCGATCTTGTGACTGCGGCCGAGCCGCTACCGAGAGGCGGCGCGGTGGAGACCATGCCGCATCAAGGCCACGGCCAGCTGCCCTGCCGCCAGGCCGCCGTCGCCCGGAGGAATGATGCCCGGCGTGTAGACCCGGCACCCGACGGCCGTAAGAGCTTCGCGCGTGCGCTCCGTCAGCAGTCGATTCTGAAAGCAACCGCCGCCCAGCACGACCTCGCGCCAGGGCAGCCGCCTCGCCACGGCCGCGGCCCACTCAGCCAGGCCGCGGTGAAACCGCGCCGCGATGCACGAAGGGGGCACTCCGCGCCAGACATCGAGCACCACTTGCCGCACCATGGGCCGCCAATCCCCTTGGAGCACCTCCGTGGCGCTGACCGGAGCTATGGTATAAGCGCCGTCTTCGTGCTCGTCGGCGACGGCTTCGAGGCGCATGGCGGCCTCGCCTTCGTGCGACACTTCCATGATACCCAGCACCAAGGCCGCCACGGCGTCGAACAACCGGCCGACGCTGGTCGTCCACGGCGTATTGAGGCGCCGCTCCATCATCGCATCTGCCAGAGCCGCAACGCGCGATGACAGGCCGCGGCGCTCGAGCAAGATCCGGGCGCGATCGGCCGTTTCCTCGCCGCCACAGACCGAAAGCACTCCCAGGGCCGTTCGCCACGGTTGGCGCATGGCCGCCTCGCCGCCCGGCAGAGGAAAGGGAACGAGCGTGGCCACACGGGTGAAGGAACGACTGTCGGCCCGGAGAATTTCGCCGCCCCAAATCAAGCCGTCGGGGCCGTAGCCGGTGCCGTCCCACGTCACGGCCAACACTTCGCGGCCGAGCAGGTCGTGCTCGATCAGGCAAGCCGCGGCATGGGCGTGATGGTGCTGTACGCTTTCGACGGGTACGCCGCGCGTCGCTGCCCAGCGCGTGGCGGCATAGTCCGGGTGCAGGTCGCAGGCCACGGCGGTCGGCTCGCAGCGGAAGAGCGCCAGCAAGTCGGCCACGACGCTGGCAAACGCTGCCCGCGTCTCGGCGTATTCCAGATCGCCGACATGCTGGGCCAACAGCGCTTGCGTGCCGGTCCACAAGGCGATGGCGTTTTTCTGTTGGCCTCCGACCGCCAGCAGCGGCGGCGCTTGCTGCCGGCGGGCTGCTTCCTCGAGCGCCGGCAAAGGCAACGGCGCCAGCCCGCGCGCCAGGCGCATCGCCACCATTCTACCGGCAATCACGCGGACCACGGAGTCATCGACACCGCGGACGATCGGCCGATCATGGACAAGCAACCCATCGACCACCCCGGCCAGGCGCGCGACAGCCTCGCGCTCCTCCGTGACGATCGGCTCGGCGCCGCGGTTGCCGCTCGTTGCCACCACAGGAAAGTCGCACGCCGCCAAGAGGAGATGATGCAGCGGCGTCGTGGGCAGGAACACCCCGAGGGTGTTCAATCCCGGAGCGACGGCAGCTGCGACCGGGGCGGCAGCGCGACGTCGGCACAGCACAATCGGATTGGCCGAGCCGGTCAAGGCTTCAATCTCAGCCGGGTGCACCACGGCCAGGCGCAAGGCGACGGCGACGGAGGCCACCAT
>JANWVS010000455.1 GCA_025056835.1 Gemmataceae bacterium
AGGCTCCGGCCCCCCTTGGTTCGACTCCATCTCTTCTTTGCCTCAGCCGGCTGGTCATAAAATAATGCTTGGACGCCCTGCCAGCCTAAGCGTGCAAGGAATCGAAGTCGATGCCCAGTGAATTCGCGTCGATCGACGAAGTCATTGCGGAACTCAAAGCCGGCAAAATGATTGTGCTCGTCGATGACGAGCAACGGGAAAACGAAGGCGACCTCGTCATTGCCGCCGAAAAGGTCACGCCCGAAGCCATCAACTTCATGCTGCTGCACGCTCGCGGCATCCTCTGCCTGGCGATGTCGGCCGAGATATGCGATCGGTTGCATCTGGAGCTGCAAACGGCGACCAATACCTCCCGTCTCGGCACGGCCTTCACCGTGAAGTTCGACGCCCGGACCGGCATCACGACCGGCACCTCGGCCTTCGACCGCGCCCGAACCATCCAGGTGGCGATCGACCCCCACAGCGGTCCCAGAGACCTGGTCCGCCCCGGTCACGTCGATGGTCTCCGTGCCATGCCCGGCGGCGTGCTCGTCCGTGCCGGCCACACCGAGGGGAGCATCGATCTCGCTCGCCTGGCCGGCTTTCGCGAAGCGGCCGTTATCTGCGAAATCCTTACCGACGACGGCCGCATGGCGCGCGTTCCCCAGTTACGCGAGTTTTGCCAGCGCCATGGCCTGAAGATGTGTACCATCGAGGATCTTATCAAATATCGCCGGCAGCGCGAACGCCTCATCCGCCGCGAACTGGTCGTCAAGCTCCCCACCAGGCACGGTGATTTCCACTTGATCCCTTACACGTCCCTGGTCGATCCGGAGCCGCATTTGGCGCTCAGCTACGGCGGCGTCGGTTTGGAGGTCAATGGTCAAGTGCCGGTGCAAACCGAGCCGGTTCTCGTCCGGATCCACAGCCAATGCCTGACGGGCGATATTTTCGACAGCCTCTTATGCGACTGCGGTTCCCAGCTCCATCAGGCCATGGAGCAAGTCCGCGCCGCGGGCAAGGGGGTCGTACTCTACATGCGGCAAGAAGGCCGCGGCATCGGTTTGTTGCCGAAGTTGAAAGCCTACCAGCTGCAACAGCAAGAAGGACTGGATACCGTTGAGGCCAACCAACGGCTCGGCTTCGCTCCCGACCTGCGACAGTACGGTATCGGCGCCCAGATTCTCGCCGACCTCGGTATCCGTGACATTCGACTGTTAACCAATAATCCTAAGAAAGTCGTCGGGCTGGAAGGCTACGGATTGCGAATCGTCGAACGGGTTCCGATCCAAATACCACCCAACGACAAAAACGCTCGTTATCTGGCCGCTAAGAAGCAAAAGCTCGGCCATCTCCTCGACGAGTTCGAGTGAGTTCCGTCCTGGGAGGGTCTCGCTGATGAAACGTTGGCTGCTTGCCCTTGCGCTCCTCGCGATGCCCGCGGCGGCCCAAGCCGGCGAAGACGGCGTTGCTGTGAAGGTCCACAAGGACTCGATTGAGTTCTTCGCCGGCCCGCAACTCGTCACGCGGTTGCACACCCTGCGGTACGCCAAGCCGATCTTCTGGCCATTGCACGCTCCCAACGGCGCGGCCTTGACCCGCGACTGGCCGATGGCTCAGCGCGCTCCCAATAAAGCGCTCGACGACCACCCGCACCAGAAATCTGCCTGGTGGTGCCACGGCGACGTTATCCCCGAAGGCTTGAAATTGACGTCGCGCGTCAAAGGCGTCGAGGGGGTCGATTTCTGGTCCGAGGCCAAGGGCCACGGCCGTCAGATCGTCACTCACGTCAGCGAGCCGAAAATCGAGAAAAACAAGGCGACCGTCGTGCTCAAAATCGAATGGCGCAGCGCCGACGACCAAAAAATTCTCGATGAGACCCGCACCATCCATTTTTACAATCTCGGCACGGCACGGCTGATCGTCATGCACTCCGACCTTTTCGCGAGCGTAACGACAATTATTTTCGGCGACACCAAGGAAGGCTCGTTCGGTATCCGCGTCAACGATCAGATTCGGGCCGATACCGTCGGCAAAGGCAAGCTCCAACTTGCCGAGGGAATCGTCGCCCAAGGCATCAAGTCAGAAGCGTTCAATCCATGCTGGGGCAAAGTGTCGGCATGGTGCGACGCCTCGGGGCCGATCGACGGGAAGGTGGCCGGCATCGCCATCTTTGCCGACCCAAAGAATCCGCACGCTACCTGCTGGCACGCCCGCGGCTACGGTCTGGTGGCCGCCAACCCGTTCGGCCGCAGCAAGTCGTTTCCGAGTCTGAAAGATCGCAAGGACCTCGTTAGACTTGCCAAGGGCGAACGGCTTCAATTTCGTTACGGCCTCTTCCTTCACGACGGCGACGCCGAAACGGGCGCCGTTGCCGACAATTATCGTCGCTTCACCGAACTGCGCGGCAATGAATAGCGGGGTCGTCGGCCCCGCCCCGCGGTTCGCGAGACCATACAATGTCGTAGCGGCGCCGGGACGCAGGTGCGAAGACAGTTGGGACGATCGAAGCCATGGCACGGACCGGAACCGTTGGTTGGCCCGACGGTAGCCGAGGCGAGGACTTGTAGTTTAGAACCATGAAGTACGCAGCGATTATCGAGTATATCCAGGACAAAGAAAAAATCGCCGCCGTGCGGCCGGTGCATCGGCAGTATTTGGCGACTCTGAAGGAAAAAGGTCAACTCGCCGCCTCAGGGCCGTTCACCGATGACTTCGGCGCACTGATTATTTATGAAGCATCGTCCCAAGACGAAGCCGAGGCCTTACTGCGGGCCGATCCGTTCCACGCCCACGGCATCTTCGTGCGCTGGACCATCCGGCCTTGGAACACGGTAATTGCCAATCGCGATCTCTTTCCGGCCTGACATGAACGCCGCCGACCTCCACCGCGCCGTGCGTACGACCCTCGCGAGCAAGCGACTCGGCGCTCCGGTGTTTGTGCGTTACGTGTTCCACGATGCCAGCAAGGGGGCCGTGGTGTTGGGTAGGCTGGCCCGGGATAAGAACAAACTGAGCTTGTTAATCACGCAGCGTATAAAAACGATATTCGCGACGGCAACCGTTGAGAGTCGTAACAAAGCGTAGACCCACTACAATCCCATCCGCGGCTCGCC
>JANWVS010000456.1 GCA_025056835.1 Gemmataceae bacterium
TCGCGCCCAGGCCGCCGGGCGCAAGACGCCGCAAGGATTGGACAAACCGGCGCCTGCCAGCCCGGCCGCCGTCGCGCAAAACACGGCGAAATCCACGCCCGCTACCGCCACGTCGCCCAAGCAGCAACCCAGTCTGATCAACGTCTCCGGCACGACCCAGGCGCCGAATCGCTTGGCGGCAATCCGGCTGATCGCGGAAGCACGGGACCTGGAGCGACGCGGACTGTACATCGAAGCCCGGCAAAAAGCGCTTGAAGCCGATGCCTTGGGGGTTGCCTTCGCCATCGACGAAGACAGCCCGCGGAGTGTGTTGCTCAGCCTGGCATCCAAGACCGACCAGCGCGTCAAGCAGCTCTTGGCTCAAGCCCACGAGACGCTCAACATGGCGACCGATCCGGCGCGCTTCGAAAAGGCCGCAGCCCACATTGCCGCTGCCCAGCAGTTGACGATGGTCTTCGGTCTCGATCCGCGACCGATTGAAATCCAAATTCAGGCGGTGCGTCAAGCCGCGAGCAAGGCTAACGTGATCAGTCCGATCGCGGCCCAGGGGGTCCATTCTCCGGCCCTGGCCACGGCGGGTCTGGAACTGCCGCCCAACCCGCCCGCCGCCGGCAACCGCCAGCTCGGTTTGGAGAAACTCGACAAGGCTCGGTTGGAGATCCAGGCCGGCAATTATCCGCTCGCCCGCCGCCTGGCGGAGGATGCCTTCAACCCGGCTTACGGAGTGCAGGCAGAGGCCGCGGCCGTGCTGCGCACCATCGACGCCGAGGAACACCTGCACCAGACCGTGGTGGCCAAACGCAATTACGAAGCCGGCTTGGAGGCATTCCATCGCCGCGACTTCGCTCGCGCCGCCCAGCTGTGGCAAGCGGTTGACATGCGGCTGTTGCCGTTGGACAAGCAGCGCCAGCTCGCCGAGCTGATGCAAGACCTCCGCACCGGCAGCGGCATCGTGCTCGCCAGCGCCAAAGTCGACGTGACCTCGCCTGGGGCGGCGCCCGGCGCCGCGACGGCCACGGACCGGCCCGCGAACGATGTCTTCGCGCAGCACCTCGCCTTGGAAGAAATCCAGGTTCAAAAGCTGCGCGAGCGCGGCTTGGCCGCCTTGAATGGCGCCATGATGCTCGTCAACGACAAGAAACACGCCCAGGCCGTCGACACGCTGAAGGCGTTTCTCGATGAGTTGAAGAACGCCTCCGTCAACCAGGACAACCCGAAAGTCGTCGCCTTGCGCCGCCAAGTGGAAGCGAAGGCTCAACAGTACGCGACGCTGCAAGCTCAAATGGAAATGCAGGCGCGCGTGGCCCAACTGAACAAGAACCCCGAAGCCCTGCGGCAAGAGAATATCGCCAAGCTTCAGCAGGAAGTGGCGGCGCTCATGAAAGAAGCACGGGCCAAATACAAGGAAGGCCGCTTCGAGCAGGCCCTCGCCGAAGCCAAAAAGGCCAAGGCCCTCGATGCCGATAACATCGCCGCCGACGCCATGATTACGTTGTGCAACCGCGAATTAACGCTTCGCGAAGATGCGCGCCAAAAGGCTGAGTTTGAGGAATTCTTCCTCAAGGCTCTCGACCGCGGCAGCCGGCCGTATGTCGATGAAAACACGCCGCTGAAGTTCGACAAGGAGATCCACGCCCGGGCGAGCAAACGCAAGGCCGAGCCGATCTCGTGGCAATTGAAGGACCCCGTTGAACGCGACATCCAGCGCAAGCTCGAGCTTCCGCACAGCTTTTACTGGGACAATACGCCGCTGTCGCAGGTGATCGAGGACATTTCCAAGATCGCCAACATGAACGTCCATGCCGACGTCCTCGCCCTGAAGAAGGAAAACATCAGCCTCGATATGCCGATGACGCTCAAGGTGGAAAACATCAAGCTGCGCTCGGCTTTGAACACGTTGCTCGCCCAGGCCAAACTCACCTACGTCATCAAGGATCAAATGCTGCAAATCACCACCGAGAGCGAAGCCAAGGGCAAAACCAAGCAGGTCATCCATCCCGTTGCCGACCTGATCGTGCCGGTGGAAAACCATCAAGCCCCGGAGATCACCAGCCTCAACGCCGCCCTGCTCCGGCACATTCACAAGAACGGCAACATGACGTACGGAGCCGGACCGACCCCGTTCATTCCGCCTTACTCGCTCCCCAACAACACCGGCGTGCCCGTCAGCAGCATGAAGGACGCCCCAACTGCTCTCCCCTCCTCCACGGGCTTCGTGCCGAATCCGAACACCAAACTCATGCCCGGCCAGACGATGGAAGACTTGCTGATCAACCTCATCAAGAGCACGGTGGCCCAAAACACCTGGAGCGACGTCGGCGGCCAAGGGGCCATTCAGTATTATCCCCTCGGCATGGCCCTGGTCGTCAATCAGACGCTCGAGGTGCAAGAAGAAGTCGCCGCCCTGTTGCAGTCGTTGCGCCGCCTGCAAGACCTGGAAATCGCCATCGAAATGCGGCTCGTCTCGGTCTCGGAAGCATTCTTCGAAAGAATGGCGCTCGACTTCGACATCAACATCCGCACGCCGCATTCGCGGTATGAGTCGCAACTGCTCAGCGGCCAGTTCGCTCCTTTCGGGTCGATCAACCGCAACCTGGGGGTTAATGGCGTGATCTCCGGCCTGACTCCCGCCGGCACCCTCACGCCGGACCTCAACGTGCCGATCAAGAGCAGCAGCTACAATTTCACGATCCCGCCGTTCGGCGGCTATCCCGGCACGATTGGTTCCGACGGTGGCCTGTCGTTGGGTCTCGCCTTCCTCAACGACATCCAGGTCTTCATGCTGCTTGAAGCCGCCCAGGGCGATCGCCGCACCAACGTGATGCAGGCTCCGAAGATCACGGTCTTCAACGGCCAGCTCGCCACCATGAACATTCAAGACTTCCAATTCTTCTTGACAGACGTGCAGATCGCCGTGCCCGGCAACGGCAACCAGTTGTTCTTCGTGCCCAATCAGGCTCCGTATCCGCTGGGAATCTCGATGACCGTGCTGCCGGTCGTTTCCGCCGACCGCCGCTTTGTTCGTATCAACTTGGCGCCCAACCTGGCGAACTTGGCGTCGGCCACCGTGCCGTTGTTCCCCGTTTCCATCGTG
>JANWVS010000457.1 GCA_025056835.1 Gemmataceae bacterium
TCCGGCGGGGGCGACGCTTTATCCGCCGGGCTATCGCACTTACGTCGAGGTCCACGAGTTTCAGAATGTCTTGTGCGGCGTGACGCGGCCGACGCACTTTCGCGGGGTGGCCACGGTGGTCGTGAAGTTGTTCAACATTGTCGCGCCGGACGTTGCGTATTTCGGTCAGAAAGATGCCCAGCAGGCGCGACTGATTCAACAGCTCGTGCGTGATCTCAACTTGCCGATCGAATTGGTAATTTGTCCGACCGTGCGCGAGGCCGACGGGCTGGCGATGAGCTCGCGAAACCAATATCTTGACGCGACCGAGCGCAGCGCCGCCACGGTGCTCTACCGCGCCTTGGAGGCGGTCCGGCGCCGCATTGACGCCGGCGAACGTCGCAGCCGGCCGCTGCGGGAGCTGGCCCGGGAAATCATCGGCGGTGAACCGGCCGCGCGGTTGGACTACGTGGAAATCGTCGGTTGGGACGACTTGCGGCCGGTCGACGAGGTGCGCGGTCGCGTCTTGATCGCCGTGGCCGTGTTTATCGGCACGACACGGTTGATCGACAACCTGTTGCTGACGGTTGCCTAAGAAAGTTGCCTGTCTCTGGGAGGAGTAATCCGCCATGCCTCACTCGCTTTTTGGACCGGAAGTCCGCTTGCTGCTGCAAGAGAACGACGTGGAAGGCATGAAGGCATTTCTGGAGCACCTTCACCCTGCCACCGTAGCGGAAACCTTGTCGGGCGATTTGGAAGTCGAGCAAGTCTGGAAGTTCCTGGAACACACGAGCATTCCGCAACAAGCGGCGATATTCGAGTATTTTCCGACCGAATGGCAAATCAAGCTGGTCGAAGGCGCCGGTAAGGAGCGGATGGCGCATCTCATTGAAAAGATGTCGCACGACGATCGCGTCAACCTGCTGCGTCGGCTGTCGCCGCGGGTGGCGGAGAGTTTGTTGCGCTTGGTCGACGAAGCAGACCGGCGCGACATCGCGATGCTGGTGCGGCAGGATCCCGACACGGCCGGCGGGTTGATGACCACGGACTACGCCTGGTTGCCGCCCAACATCACGGCCGACGAGGCCCTGGATCGGTTGCGGCTGCAAGCTCCGGAGCGCGAGACGATCTACTATGTTTTCGTCCTCGACGAACAGCATCGCTTGCTGGGGGTGCTGTCGTTGCGCGATCTCATTATGGCGCCGCGCCACGCTTTGGTCAAAGACTTGATGGAAACACGCGTGGTCTCCGTGCGGACCACGGACGACCGCGAACACGTTGCCAAGGAACTGGCGCGCTACGACCTGCTTGCCATCCCGGTCGTGGACGAACAGAATCGCATGGTGGGCTTCGTCACCCACGACGACGTCATGGACGTGGTCGTCCAGGAGGCAACCGAAGATGTTCACCGCATGGGCGGTGTGGGTCCGCTCGACGGCGACTACCTCAACATGAGCTTCCTCACCGTCTGGCGCAAGCGCGTGTTCTGGCTGTCGTGCTTGTTCGCTGCCGAGTTGCTCACCTTTACCATGCTGGAACACTTCGAAGAGGCGATCGCGCAGCTCGTCGTCTTGAGTTTATTCGTGCCGCTGTGCATCTCCACCGGCGGCAACTCCGGGTCGCAGGCGGCGACGCTCATCACCCGGGCCATGGCGTTGGGACAAATCACCGTCGCCAAATGGTGGAAAGTGCTCCGACACGAATTGCTGATGGGGGCGGCCCTGGGCGTCAGCCTCGGTGTGATCGGTTTTGGCCGCGGCGCCATGACGCGCGAAGATACCCGTAGCGACATCAAGAAAGACCTGCCGGCATTCGAACTGCGGCTGGCCCAGGGCCAGCGCTTGCAACGAACCGACGACGCGATCCAAGTACCCGTCGGAGCCGCGTTGATCCTCGAACATCCCATCCGGCGGCCGTTGACGATCACGTTGCCGCCGCAGCAGGAGCCGCGGTGCAGCGCCCACGGGGTCTATCATTTCCCAAGCAACTGCGAACTGCGTTTCGAAGCCATCGATCGCGTGACGCTGGGGATGGTGATCGGTGCTTCGGTAGCCATGATTTGCTTGTGGGGCACCTTGATCGGTGCCATGTTGCCGATCGTTTTCAAACGTTTGGGCATCGACCCGGGAGTTGCCTCCAGTCCCTTCGTGGCCACGTTCGTCGATGTGACCGGCATCTTTATTTATTTCACCTTTGCGACAACGTTTGTTACGCTGCCGGGGCAATAAAGCGGCCCGCCGGCGGTGGTCGCTTTGTCGCGCCGCGGGCGGCATTTCTGGCGTTGCTGTTTGCCTGCCTTATCCCGATCGTAGTTTCCGCCGGACGATTCGCGCGATTTTACTCTTGCCGACCGAGGAGCAGTTTGGCATAAGGCGGACATGGGGAGATTATGCCAGCTCGGGTCGACGGCGATGCTGTTGTTAGCGGCAGGCTGCCACAGCAGCGCGCAGCTTTGCGAAGTGGCGCCGATTCTTCCCCATGGTGCCGTTTACGTGGTCGACCAGAATCCCGTCTTTTTACCACACGGGCCAGAATCGTACGGTTTGGTCTTCGAGAGTGTCTTGCAAGTTCTTGGGGATTACGGCTTCGAGATTCGCGAAGCGAACCGCTACGACGGCCGCATCGAGACCTTGCCCCGCATTGCCCCGGGTCTTGGTTTGTTTCTGAAGCCTGGCAGTCCCGACGTGCGCGATCGATTATTGGCGACGTTGCAAACCTACCGCCACCGAGTGCTGGCGGAGATTCAGCCGGCCGAGAACGGCGGGTTCTTCGTGCGATTCACGGCGGTCAAGGAACTGGAGGACTTGCCGCGGCCGATTCGTTCCACCGTCGGCGCAGCCGTGTTCCGCCCCGACAACACCATCGACCGCCAATTCGAGGTGATCGACGCAACGACGTACGACAGTGGCTGGATTTTCCGCGGCCGCGACGAAGGCCTGGAACAAGAGTTGATCCGCCGACTCAAGAAGTGCTTGTAACATGAAGTTGGACGGCACGGCGGACGACGCCGCTGCCTAGCAGGAGCCAGTCTTGTCCGGCCAAGGGGGCGTGGCGCCGGCGCAAGGCGGCGGCCAAGTCGCCGCTGGTCTCGATCTGCAAACGAACTCCGTGGAG
>JANWVS010000458.1 GCA_025056835.1 Gemmataceae bacterium
GTGCGTTGCCGCTGCTTTGTTGGCTTGGGACTTGGGACGGCAATGAACGACGGCCCCGCCATTCGCGTCGCCGGCTTGAGCTTCAAGTATGCCGGCGGGGTGCAGGCCCTTCAGGAAATCTGCTTTGACGTTGCCGCAGGCGAAGCGGTCGGCGTAATCGGCCCCAATGGCGCGGGTAAGTCCACGTTGTTTCTCTGCCTCGCCGGCGTCTTGCCGATTGCTGCGGGAGTCGCGACCGTCGCCGGCCTGGATCCCGTCCGCCAGCGCCGCTTGTTGCCGACGAAGGTCGGCCTCGTTTTCCAGAACAGCGACGAGCAACTGTTTGCCGCCACCGTGGGCGACGACGTCGCCTTTGGGCCTTTGAATTTGCGCTTGCCCGCGGCCGAGGTCCGCAACCGCGTCGCCGAGGCGCTGGCGAAGGTCGGCCTGGTCGGCTTTGAGAGTCGTGTGCCGCATCATCTTTCGGGAGGAGAAAAACGGCGGACCGCCTTGGCGGGCGTCTTGGCGATGCGGCCGGAGGTCCTGCTGTTGGACGAACCGTCGATGTTTCTCGACCCGCGCGGTCGAAAGGAGCTTTTGCAGTTGCTCCGCAGCCTCGGCGGTACGCAACTGATCGCATCGCACGATCTGGATTTCATTCTCGACCGTTGCAGCCGAGTCTTGCTCCTGGATCGCGGCCGCCTGATCGCCGATGGCCCCACCGCGACGGTCCTCTCCGATGCGGCCCTGGTCGAAGCGCACGGGCTGGAAGTACCGTACCGCTTACGCCGGTAGCCTCCGCAAGCCGCCGGTCGCGCCAAGGCGAATCAAGCGGCGGTTGCCAAGGCAAGAAGCGCAGCGCTTGGCCAAACCCGCCTCTGCGTCCGCCGGCACCTGCTAGCGCACGGTGGCCTTGATCGCACCAGCGAAGGCATGGTACAGGGCCTGCGCCTGGGCCGCTGTCATTTCGCCCTCTTGCAACCATAACCGATAGTTGACCAGCAGGGGCGCCTCGGGCGTGACGGTGTACTCGAAGTAACCGCCAAAGCGGCCGTAGGCCCGCTCGCTGAAGCGCGTCTCCTTGGGGTTGTGGGGATGGTTGAGCAAGCACACGCTGTAGCGCTGACCGTCGAGCACGAAGCTCATGCAATACCAGGGGAGATCGACGAGGGTTTTGTCCTGCGGCCAGTTGCGTTCTTTGCCGAGGCCGCCTTTGCCGTCAGGATGCAGGTAGTAAGTCTGCTGCGCCGTCTTTTCAGCCACTTCGTTGCTGGCGCGAAACTGAAAGCCGGCGTGCTGCGGATCGCCATCCAATTTAACGGGGCCGGCGGTCGTCTTCAGGCGGGACGCGAACTCGACTAAGGTGCCTCCGGGCACGTCGTAGGCGGTCAGCTCGCGTTCCTCCAGCACAAACTTTTCTTTGTTCTCACCGTGCCAGCCGATCTGCACGCGATGACGGCCGAGAACGGGGCCGGTGTCCTTGGCCAAAACTTTTTCATGTTGCACATACGCAAACAACGGCCCCTTGGGCGGACAGTGCCAGGTGTCGACTTTTTTCTTGAAGCCTTCTCCGTAGCTGCACTTGCTGAAACCAAACATCAAGCCGCGATGGTGCGGGTACAACCACCGGCGCGCCTCGCCGGGCGGTGCATCGGCCTGAGCGCCGTTGGTCACCGGTTTTGTTCCGGTCGGATCGAAAAGATGATGAAAGACCTTATACGTCCGTTCTCGAGCCGCCGGGCTGGAATCGTCATACGGCGCGGCCATGTAACGCAGCACGGGGCGAGACTTAGCCCCCTCGCCGGGGACAAACACCAATTCGGATGCTTGGCCCGAGGAAGAATCATGCCAGACGAAGCTGCTCGATTTTCGGGCCTCGTCCGCTTCGTGCAGCGTCACGGTCAAGGTGAGTACCGCTCCGGCTTGCAGCGCGGGCACCCGCAGCCAAAGGTCGCGGCGGACCAGGTTCTCGTTCTTGGTCGTCAGTCCCTCCGTAACCAGCGACGGGACCGTCAGCTGACCGGGGACGAACACACCGTTTCCCTTGGCGACCGCATGGCGAAACTTCGCAGCGGCTTTCGGCACAGTCAAGGGTACGCAAATCGGTGCGGTCGGCGTCGCTTTCGCGGCGGTCAGCGTCACCGTTACTGTCTCGGCCGCTGCAAAAGGCGACGCAATGAGTACCAAGAAGGCGGCCAAAGGTGCTGAAAAACGCCGCGACATGTTCGGTTCCTCGCAACGAGCAGGGAGTTGCTATCCTGAGGATGGGCCCCGGTTTCGTCAAGCGGTCGGCGGGACGCGGTGGCGGCCTTGACCGGGAATCGACCGCTGCGAAGACAGAAAGGCTTCAGAGTTGCCATGCAACGCATTCAAGTCGTCGATTCTCACACCGGGGGCGAACCGACGCGTGTGGTGGTCGCCGGCGGACCGGACTTGGGCCGCGGTCCGATCAGCGAGCGCCGAGCCTTGTTCCGCGACCGGCACGATGATTTCCGCGCCGCCGTGGTCAACGAACCGCGCGGCTCCGACGTGCTGGTGGGGGCACTCTTGTGTGAACCGGTCGACGCCGACAGCGTGGCGGGCGTGATTTTTTTCAATAACGTCGGCGTCCTGCACATGTGCGGTCATGGCGCCATCGGCGTGGCCGTGACCTTGGCCCATTTGGGTCGGATCGGTCCCGGCAAACACCGCCTGGAAACGGCCGTGGGAAACGTCGCGTTCGAGTACCACGGCGGCAATCGCGTCACCATCGAGAACGTTCCAAGCTTTCGCCATGCTGCGGGCGTGACCGTTTCCGTCGCCGGCCACGGCCGTATCACCGGCGATGTCGCGTGGGGCGGAAATTGGTTTTTCCTCGTTGGCGAACACGCTCAAGCGTTGGACCTTGGCCGTGTGGGCGAACTTATCGACTTTACTTGGCGCATTCGCCAAGCCCTGGCGCGCGACGGTGTGACCGGTCGAGACGGCGCGGAAATCGACCACATCGAGCTGTTTGGCCCGCCGCGGGACCCCGCCAACCACGCCCGCAACTTTGTCCTGTGCCCCGGCAAGGCCTACGACCGCTCCCCCTGCGGGACGGGCACCAGCGC
>JANWVS010000459.1 GCA_025056835.1 Gemmataceae bacterium
CGCTCGTCGCTCCAGGCTCAGCTTGCCTGGTTGGCTGCGGCGGAAACGTCGCACCATGCCGGCGGTGCCGAACTTACCAAGGGCAACGTCGGCTGAGCGCGGGTCGGTTAGAGTAAATAGGCGTAATTGAGCAAACAATCGTTGAGGGCGGAGCTGGCGTCTTCCATCCGCTTGGCGTCGCCGGAACCCATGGCTTCGCGGACTTGGCGACACAACTCTTGCAGTTCGCGTTGGTCGGCGGGGTTTTCGATCTTGGGGAGGACGTCTTGCTCCGTCTTTTTGAGCAACTCCAGGGCATCGCGGTACTGGGGGAGGTTTTCGATCTCCTCGCTGCGCTTCATGAGGTCTTCGTTGATGCGTTTCATTTTCATGATCTGGCCGGCATCCATCTGGCCGGGGCCGGTTTGCTGGATCGCAAAGCGTTTGCGTTGGCCGCTGTAAAGGTCGTGGATTTGGACGGTGAGGATGCCGTCGTCGCCATACTCAAACGCCACCTCGATGGCTCCATCCTTCTGCGGCCGCGGCGGATTGAATTCCCAGGGAATTTCCGCGAGTTTGACGTTGTCGGGATGATGGGGATCGTCGTAAACGTCGCCTTCGTAAACGCTGATGACCACCCGTTCGGCCGGGTCCGCGACGGGATGATAGGTCTTGGTGAACGAACAAGGGATGTCGACCCCGCGTTTGATAATCGGGTCGAGGTACATCTGTCGGCGTTCGTTGATCGGATTGGCGCAAAGGGAATGCTCCAGTTTGACGCTGTAGGCATGGTTGTCCAGACCGGGAGCGCCCTGCAAGATGGCCGAAACAATCGCCGCTCCTTGGGCCACACACGTCATCGGGTCGACTTTGTCGAACGGCTCCGGCTCTTTGCCGGCAAGCTTTTCACATACGAGGCGCCGGACCAGCGGAATTTTGCTGGACCCGCCGACGAGCAAAACCCGGTCGATGTCTTTCGGCTTCATGCCCTTGAGGCTCAGGGCTTCGTCGATGGCCGCGGCCGACTTCAACACCAGCGGCATGATTTCCCGTTCGAAACTGGCGCGATCAATTTCCTCTTCGAGGCTCAAATGGCGTTCGGGCACCAGCTCGGCTTTCCGGACGACGGCCGTCGGTCGTTCCGACAGTTCGATCTTGGCCTTTTCGACGGCCAGCATGAATTGCGTCTTGTACGGGGAATTGAGGATGTCGTAGCCGGTCTTCTCCTGGAAACGCTTGGCGATGAGGTTGCCGAGGACGGCGTCGATATCGTCGCCCCCGAGCTTGCCGATGCCCTTGGACGACAATTCCTCGAAAATGCCGTGATGAATGCGGAGAATGGTTACGTCGAGGGTTCCGCCGCCGAAGTCGTAGACGAGCACCGTCTGATCCTGCTGAGCATTGAGGCCGTAGCAAATGGCCGCGGCGGTCGGTTCGTTGATGAGTGTCAGCACTTGCAAACCGGCGGCGCCGGCGCACAGCTTGGTGGCATGGCGGGCCAGGCCCTTGCTGTTGGCGGGGATGGTGACCACGCACTTGGTAAACGTTTCGCCCAGGGCTTTTTCGGCGTCGCGTTTGAGCATGGAGAAGAGCATGGTCGCGATCTGTTCGGTGCGCAGCTGCTGGCCGACGAACGGGATCCGTTCGGGGGTGCCGAGGATCCGCTTGATCGAACGGATGGAGCGTTGCTCGTCGAAGTTCTCCTTGGCTTCCTGGCCAAAGGCGAGCGTGCCGTCGCGGCGCATGGTGACCACCGAGGGGGTCCACTTCTGGCCTTCGCGATTGGGAAGGACCTCCGCCTGACCATACTGAAAATTCGCGACGACCGAATTGCTGGTTCCGAAGTCGATACCGATGTAGGGCATATGCGTTCCGGGTACGAACCTTCGACCGGGGACGACGCCAGCGCCGAGGTCGTATGGTGGCCGACCTATTTTACTGAGGGAGCGACCCCGGCGGAAGGTGTCGCGAGCCGGCCGACGGAAAAGGCGGCGGCGCTGCGGACCTCTTGCGTTTTTGGCGTCTCCTCATACATTCGTCATTTTACGTCTTGCGCAGGAGCATTGGGCATGGCCAAGGCACCGTTGAGTTTGCCTGTGGTCCGAGGGTTCGGCGAAACGTCGCGCCGCGACGCCTGGTGGGTGCAACCGCTCGTCGTGTTTCTGGTGTTGGCCGGGTTCGTCGGCTACGCTACTTTCCGGGCCTTCGAAGGCATCGCCTACCGTCACGGACCTTATTTATCTCCTTTTTTTTCGCCCGAGATTTTCGGCGATCCGCGCCATGCGTGGTTTGGCCCGATGCCGGGCTGGCTGCCGCTGTGGTTCTCGCCGGCGCTGCTCATTCTTCCTTTCCCGGCGGGCTTCCGCTTCACCTGCTATTACTATCGCGGCGCCTACTACAAAGCCTTTTGGGGCGATCCGCCCTCGTGCGCCGTCGGCGAGCCGCGCAAGAGCTACTGGGGCGAGAACTCGTTTCCGCTGATCCTGCAAAATGTCCACCGCTACTTCCTCTATGTCGCCCTGCTGTTCCTGCTGTTCCTCGCTTACGATGCCGTCGAGAGTTTCTTTTTCACCGACCCGCAGACCGGGACAAAACGATTCGGCATCGGCGTCGGTTCGCTCGTGCTCACGCTGAACGTCATCCTCCTGAGCGGCTACACCTTGGGCTGCCACTCGTTCCGACACCTCGTGGGCGGCCGACTCGACGAACTCAGCAAATCGTCGGTGCGGCAAAAGGTGTATGATTGCGCAAGCTGCCTCAACCGCGGCCACATGAATTGGGCGTGGGGCAGCTTGCTCTGGGTGGCCTTTAGCGACCTGTACGTTCGCATGTGCTCCATGGGAATCTGGACCGATTTTCGCCTGCTTTAGCGCCGCGGCATCCCCCGCAGCAACTGCCCGCGGCGCTGCCGACGACCGCGCGGCACGGAGCCTGGGCCATGAAACGCGTCTTCGATCACATCGGGATCTGGACGACGGAGCCGCAACCGGGCGAGTTCTGGGTCGAGTTCAGCAAGGTCTGGGTCACCAATCCCCGCGTCCATCCGCAGCGGCTGGAATACCTTCGTGCCCAAGCCAAGCCGGACGTG
>JANWVS010000045.1 GCA_025056835.1 Gemmataceae bacterium
CTACCGCTTGGGGGAACCGATCAAGGTCACGGTCCGTTTTCCCGACAACTCGCCGATCGCAGGCGTTACCGATGCCAAAGCAGGCAGCAAAACCGACGTCAAAGTCGTGGTCGAATATCGACCGCCGACCAAGCATGACGTGCCAACCGAACCAGAGGTGTCGACCATTCAATTGTCGAAGCTCGAAGGGAGCTGGGGCACCTTCGAATACACCTTGAACCGCACGCGGGAAGGCAAGTATCGTTTTCGCCTTTTCAGCCCCGACGTGAGCAAATTGCAGCCCGACGGTGAGAAGCCGAGTGCCGAGGCGACCGTGGAACTACCGCCGGGAGAACTCGACCAATTGCGCATGAACTATCAGGAACTGGAGGCCGCGGCGGCGCAGACCCAGGGGCGATTCTATACCATCGTCAATGCCAACGAACTGCTGGACGATCTGCAAAGCGCCGGGCGTTGGTCGGTCAGCGCAGCTGCCGCTTTGCCGGCCGGCGGCGGCGAGGCCGAGGCGCCTGCCTTCGTCGGCGGCCACGGCGAACTGCGCCCCTCGCTCGGCTCTCCGTTGCCGGCCATCAAGCTGTGGAACCAATGGTGGGTCTTTGCGATCATCATGTTCCTGCTGACGAGCGAGTGGGTCTTGCGCAAACGTAAATCCATGTTGTAGGCCGGCAGCGAGGCCGTGATGAAAATCTTGATTCTCGGCAACGCCCAGCGGGCAGGGGTCCAAGAAACCGTCGATCGTCTGTTGCCGTGGTTGCGCGCGCAGGCGACCATCCTGGCCGTCGACCTGCGGCAAGAACTGGACTTAGCCGCTGGGCCGGGCGCGGAGATCGCCTTGGTTTTCGGCGGCGATGGGGCCATCTTGCGGGCGGCGCGGCAAATGGCCTATCGCCAAGTGCCGGTCTTGGGCGTGAACTTGGGACGGCTTGGCTTCCTGGCCGACATTCGGCCCGAGGAGGTGCCGGCCGCTTTCGCCGAGGTGCTCCGCGGGAACTTCCGCGTGACGCGCCACATCATGTTTGAATGCGTCGTCGAGGAGGACGACCGCGCGAAGGAGGCCGCGCCGGCCCAGCGCCCCGTGCTCGGCGGACGAACCTTTTTGGGACTCAACGAAGTTGTCATTCATACGGTCCCTCCTTTTCATGCCGTCGATCTCGAGTTGGAAGTTAACGGCGCGGCGGTCGCGCGTTTTAGCGGCGACGGCTTGATCATCAGCACGCCGATCGGCTCGACCGCGCATAATCTTTCGGCCGGCGGACCGATTTTGGCCCAGGAACTATCGGCATTTGTCATCACGCCGATTTGTGCTCACACGTTGACGTATCGGCCGCTGGTCGAATCGGCGGAGAAAACGCACATCGTGCGCATCGGGGAACGGCAGGAGCAGGCCCTGGTGATTGTCGATGGGCAGGAAACGGTGCCCTTGGTGGCGGGCCAAAAGGCCGTAGTCCGCAAGGCGCCGGTCACTTTTGGCTTGGTGAAAGTTCCGGGCCGCAGTTACTATCAAACGCTGCGCGACAAGCTGCGGTGGGGAATGCAGCCCGGAGGCCGGGGCGAACCGTGAAACGGCCGACGGCGTAGCAATGCCGTGGAGATGTTATGCGAGTAGGCAAGCGGGTCCTGTACAGCGGCCACGTGCAGGGCGTGGGCTTCCGCTTTACGACGCGCGAACTGGCGCAACGATTTGCCGTGGGGGGATGGGTGCGCAACTTGCCTGACGGCCAAGTCGAGTTGGTGGTCGAAGGCGAAGCGGCGGAGGTGAACGAGTTCCTCGAAAGCCTCGGCCGAACGATGGCCGGCTACATCCAATCCCGGCGCGAAGTCGATGAACCGCCGAGCGGCCAGACGACTTTTGAAATCCGCAGGTAACGAGGGACCGACATGGCCCAACTGTTTGTGTCGTCGTTCTTGGTGAGTGCGCTACTCATCGCCGTTCAAGAGCTGGCGATGTTGCCGTGGTTGCTGGCCTTGGGAACGCGGACGCGCCAACGGCTGGGTACGGTGGGGCTGTGGCTCCAAGGGACCGCCATTGCCGTCATCGGCGGTGCCGTCGCTGCGGCGTACATGGTCAGCGACCCCAACAACGCCGATACGATGCGTTATTGGGGGCGGTTCTACCTTTCGATCCTCCACGCGCAGTTGAGCGTTGACTTTTTCATTGCGGTGCTGGCTGTGCTGCTGGGCGTCTGGCCGAAAGGAGCGGCGGTGGCCCTGGCAGCCTTTCGCGAGGGCTTGCGGCAGCCGATGTTCTGGCTGCTGACTGGGGCGGCCGTTTTCATGATGGCAATCTCGCCGTTCATACCTTATTTCACCTTCGGTGAAGATTTCAAAATGGTGAAGGAATTGTGTTATGCCTTCACGATGCTGTTCCCGGCGTTGTTCGGGATCGTCGTCGCGAGCATGTCGGTCCATGACGAGATCGAAGGCCGCACGGCCGTGACGGTCATGAGCAAACCGATCTCGCGTCGGCAATTTTTGCTGGGTAAATTTGTCGGCGTCACCTTGGCTGCCTTGGCCATGACCGTGTTGTTGGGCTGGGTGCTCGTCTGGATTGTGTTGTTTAAGCAGACCTGGGACCCGAGCATGTACGGCGACCCGATTCCGGAGCCAGAATGGGTGGGGCTAGCAGCCAACGCCACCTTCAGCCAAGTCAATCTCAACGGCCTCGCTCAAGGAATTTATTTCTGGATCAACGACGCCGGCGAGGCCTTGCCCGGGCTGGCCATCGGTTTTTGCCAAGTCATGGTCCTGGTGGCCGCCGCGGTTGCCATGGCCACGCGCGTGCCGATGGTGGTCAACGTCGTCGGCTGCTTGGCGATTTACCTCTTGGGGCATCTGACGGGGATCATGACCGAATCCGGCTCGGGCGGACAAGGACTCATTGATCGGACCATTCAATTCGTGGCCCAACTGCTCGATACGATTTTTCCTGGTCTCGACTTGTTCGACGTCGGCAACGCCATCGTTCGCGATGTACCGTTGCCGTACCACCAATTCGCCGCTTATGCCCTCAATGTGTCGCTTTACGGGATCACGTACACGGCCATCGCCTTGCTGGTAGGTCTCATCTTGTTCGAGGACCGCGACTTGGCCTGAGCGTGGCAGTCCTTCGGCGTCAACTGCTCGCGCTCCGATACCTCCGCAGCGCGGCCCGGAAAACGCGTCGGGCCAGAAACATCACCGCCACCGACGCTGCCAAGGCATAGCCGACCAGCGCAGGCTGCTCCAATGGTTTGACCATGACCCGGGCCGGCACATTCGTAACCAGCATGATCGGCACGACAAAGGAAAACAGCCAAGCGAAGGGCGATGCCCACGGCCCGTCGAAAATCTCTCGCGGATAGCGCATGAGGGCCGTGAACAACCACCACAACTCCAGCAGACTCTGATTGCGCATGAACCAGACCGATAGCGACGTCAGCATCAACAAAAAGCCATAGGCCAACCCGACGCCGGACACCAACAGCCCGATAAAGGCGACCACGCGCCCAGGAGCGATCGGCTGTTCCACGCCGCTCAGCCCGTAGCACATCACGCCAACTCCCATAGCGACGTTCGGCAGGCACGACCAATCGAACGTGCGCAGGGACACGAGAAACTGTTCATCGATGGGCCGCAGCAGATAAAAGTCCAGGTCGCCTGTGCGCACGAGATCGGCGAATTGATTGCAGTTCTCAAGAAACAGCGATTCGATCATCCCCTGGAAGGTGAAGTAACATCCGACGAAAAAAAGATACTCGGGGTGGGTCCAGTCCTTGACCGTTGCGGTTCGCTGGAACAGCAGGTTGTAGAAGAGCAACAAGATTGAGAGCCAGAGCACCTCGACAAAGATCTTCACGAGAAAATTCGCCCGAAAAGCCATTTCGCGTTGGAGGCTGAAACGAGCCAGGGCAAACCAGAGCCGAAAATAGCGGGCCATGAGGAGTACGACGTTTGCTTTCCCTCCGATGGAATGGAGTGACTCCGCCCCCCCCCCCGCGCGTCGCAAGGACCCAGCGACGACGCCAGGGGAATCGAATCAAGTGCAACGTTTGCAGTGGATTTAGGGAAAATTCCGTTGGCCGACGAGCCGCTCGCCGACGCAGACCGCATCCATCGTCTTATTCGACGCGATAATTGGGAAGGACGGTGATTCCCTCAAAATAGGAGGAACCTTTGCGTTGATGGTACGTGAAGCCGTGGGCTTCGATCATTTCCAGAAATGAGAACTGATCGTGAATGCCCGCGCCGACATTCAGGCACCAGTTCACATAAGTCAAGTACAGTTCAAGCGCGGGGTAGCGTGCATTGGCCGCAACCAAGCAACAACGCTTGACAAATTTACTCAGGGGCTTGGTTGTCTTTTTCATAGGCTTTGCCTCTCCTTCCTTTTTAGGTCAACCATGAAATGAAATCCAACATTTTTCTGTCGCAACGCATGATTTTCGCAAAGCTCCGGTACGAACGTGCCAGTCAGAGCGAGTTTTCCGGTCGGCCGGGGCAGGCAAAAAGGGAGAAATGCCGCCGGCTTGCCCTCACGAGGTAAACCGCTATCGTAACTCGGCTTCACACTAGATTGCCGGTCCGCGGCGGCACAACCCGGCGATCGGTCTGCCCGGTCGCCCAAACTTTTTGGTAAACGCGAGATGACGACCGTTGCTTCGACCCCCAGCGCCGCTGGAGTTACCTGGGACCTGACCGACCTCTACGCCAAGCTCGACGACCCGGCCCTCGCGGCCGATTTGCAAACAGCTCAGGCACGGGCGAAGGCCTTTGAACAAACTTATCGCGGCAAAATCGCCTCTCTGACCCGCGCCGACGCCGATCTGCTGGCCGCCGCTGTCCGCGAATTCGAAAGCATCAACGAACAAATGGACCGGCCGCTGGCCTTTGCCTCCTTAGTCCACGCTGCCCAGACCGACGTACCCAAACACGGCGCCTTGTTGGCCCACACCCGTGAACAACGGACGGCAATTAACAAGCACCTGATTTTCTTCGAATTGGAATGGTTGCAGCTAGACGACCGTGTTGCCGACGATCTCGCGGCTGATCCGAAACTGGCACGTTACCGGCATTGGTTGCAACACAAACGCGCCTGGAAACCTCACTACCTCAGCGAACCGGAAGAAAAAATTCTCGATGAGAAAGCGATCACCGGCAAAGCGGCCTTTACGCGCCTGTTTGAGGAGATAACGGCCGGACTGCGCCTGAGCCTCGCCGGGCCAGAAGGGACGAGTCACCTGAGCCTCCAGGAAGCCCTTGCCAAACTTTACGACCCCGACCGCGACCTCCGCCGGCGCGCCGCCGACGCGATTTCCCAGGAGCTTAAGAAGCATTCCCACGTGTTGACCTTTATTTTCAACACCATCGTACTCGATCATCAATCGGACTCGAACCTTCGTGGTTTTGCCCATCCGATGGCATCGCGCAACCTGGCCAACGAAGTCAGCGACACGGTCGTCGAGGCCCTCCTCGGCGCGACCGAAAAGCACTTCGGCCTGGTTCAACGCTATTACCGCCTCAAGGCGAAATTGCTCGGCCTCGACCGCCTCTACGATTACGATCGCTATGCACCGCTCTTCGCCGAGATGCCGCCGTGTGATTGGCCGACGGCGCGGCGCGTCGTGCAAGAAAGCTACGACGCCTTCAGCCCCGAAGCCGGCGCGGTCGTGCGCCGCTTTTTCGAGCAATCGTGGATCGATGCCGCATTGCGTCCCGGCAAGCGCGGCGGGGCTTTTTCGAGCAGCACAGTGCCGAGCGTCCATCCGTATATTCTCTTGAATTTCACGGACCGGCTTCGCGACGTCATGACCCTGGCACATGAGTTAGGCCACGGACTGCACCAATACCTCGCGCGCGGCCGAGGTTACTTACAGTGCGACACACCGCTGACCACTGCGGAAATGGCCAGCGTCTTTGGCGAAATGTTGACGTTCCGGCGGTTGTTGGCGTTGTCTCCGCAGCCGCGTGCGCGGCTGGCGCTGCTGTGTAGTAAAATCGAGGATGCCTTTGCTACGGTGTTTCGCCAGGTCGTGCTGACCCGCTTTGAACAACGGCTGCACGATGCCCGCGCGCGCCAAGGCGAATTGAGTGCGGAGACGATCAACCATTTATGGCAGACCGCCAACCAAGCGATGTTCGGCGACAGCGTCACGCTGACCGAAGGCTACGCCTGGTGGTGGCAATACATCGGCCATTTCATCCGCGCGCCGTTTTATTGCTATGCGTATGCCTTTGGCGAGTTGTTGGTGCTGGCGTTGTTTCAAAAGTATCAGCACGAAGGCGCGGCCTTTGTCCCGCGGTATCTCGAACTGCTCGCGGCCGGCGGCTCCGATGCGCCCCATCGGCTGCTGGCCCGCATCGGCGTGGATGTGAACGACCCCGGCTTTTGGGAGTTGGGACTAGCACTGCTCGGCGAAATGGTCGGTGACGCAGAGGCCTTGGCGGCAACCATTTGAACTTCGCTCGGTAGGAGAAAGAGAATGACTGGCCTGCGTCTCGCTCTGACTTGTGCCCTGTTGGCAACAACAAACGGCGTCGCTGCCGATTGGCCGTTGTTTCGGGGCAACCCCTTGCAAAGCGGAGTCGCCAAGGAGGCCCTGCCCGACCAGTTGGAAGTGATCTGGAAAGTCAAGCTGGAGGAAGGCACGGAATCGACGGCCGCGATTGTCGACCATACGGTGTTTGTCGGCAGCTACGACCAGCACCTGTATGCCTTCGACTTAGCCACGGGGCGCGAGAAATGGAAATACAAGGCGGGCGCGGCGATTAAAGCACCCCCAAGCGTCGCCGACGGTACCGTGTTCGTCGGCGATGAAGACGGCGTCTTCCATTGCGTCGACGCCGCCACGGGCACCAAACGCTGGACCTTCGCCACCGGCGGTGAAATCACAGGAGGCGCCAATTTCGCCGAGGGACGAGTGTTGTTCGGTTCCCACGATTCGCGCATGTACTGTCTGGATCGCAAGGATGGTAAACTCCTGTGGAAAGTGCGGACCGAAGGACCGGTCAACGGTTCCGCTTTGGTTGCGGGAAAGCTGACCTTCGTCGCCGGCTGCGACAGCAATCTGCACATTATCGACTGGGAATCCGGCAAAGACTTGCACCAAATTGATTTGCAGGGCCAAGCCGCCGCCACCGCTGCGGTCGATGCCGACAAGCTTTTCGTCGGGACCATGACCAATTTTGTCGTCGGCATCGATCTCACGAAGAAAGCCATCATCTGGACGTACGAATCAGAGCGGGGACAGCCATTTTTCGCTTCCGCGGCGGTGACGGACCGCCTCGTGGTCGTCGGCGGCCGCGATCAGCTCGTTCACGCGCTGGATCGCAGCACCGGTAAGCCTGTCTGGACCTACGCCACCAAACGCCGTATCGACAGCTCACCGGTCGTGGCCGGTACGCGGGTCTACGTCGGCTCCAGCGACGGGCATTTGTACGTCCTGGAGTTGAAATCGGGCCAACTGGTGCAGCGTCTCGAACTAGGACGCAACATCCTCGCTTCCGCGGCCGTAGCCAACGGTCGACTCGTCATCGGCACGACCGACGGTCTTCTCTACTGCCTGGGCAAGAAATGACAGGTCCCGCTCCCCAGCGCTGGGATCCGGCCTCAGCGCAGGCGTCCGCGCCGCCAATCTAGCGCTGTCGAAAGACGTCGTGTCTGGTATCCTGGCGAGAGAGGAACCGACGAGGCCAGAAGACGAGCCGTACATGTCCGATTCCAGCCAAGAACGAACAGGTCTCGGTAATTACTTTGTCGCCAACTATCCGCCGTTCTCAGCGTGGACGGCGGAGCATCTGCCGGCCGCGCGGCAGGCCCTGGCGACGCCGCCGACGCCGGAGACGCCACTGGGGCTGTACCTGCACATTCCTTTCTGTCGAAAGCGATGCAGGTTTTGCTACTTTCGCGTCTACACCGACAAGAACGCCCGCGACGTGGAATGGTACTTGAGCGCTCTGGTGCGAGAAGTCGAACTTTATCGCAGCCAACCGATCGTCAGCACTCGGCCCCTGCACTTCGTTTATTGGGGCGGCGGCACGCCTTCCTATCTCAGCGTCGGCCAGCTCCAACGCCTCTTCGAAAAACTCCAGGGCCTCTTTTCGTGGCGTCAGGCCGCCGAGGTGACGTTCGAATGTGAACCGGGCACCTTGCAGCAACACAAGCTCGAAGCATTGCGACAACTCGGTGTCACCCGGTTGAGCCTCGGCGTCGAAAATTTCGACGACAAGATCCTCGAAGCCAACGGCCGCGCCCATCTATCGGCGGAGATCTACCGCGCCTATGGCTGGGCGCGAACGTTGAATTTCCCCCAAATTAATATCGACCTCATCGCCGGCATGGTGGGAGAGACCTGGGCGAACTGGCGCGAATGCGTTCGCAAGACAATCGACTTGGCGCCGGACAGCATCACGATCTATCAGATGGAGCTGCCCTACAACACGGTCATCTCCAAAGAATTGCGCGTCCTCGGTCGTGATGCGGTCGATCCGAGCGAAATCGCCGATTGGCCGACGAAACGAGCGTGGGTTGATTATGCTTTCGACGAGTTCATCAAGGCCGGCTATGCCATCTCAAGCGCCTACACGGTGGTCCGCGATCCGCAGCGGACTCAATTCGTCTACCGCGACAGTCTGTGGCGCGGGGCCGACATGTTGGGCACCGGCGTGGCCAGTTTCGGCCATGTCGGCGGAGTTCATGTGCAAAATGTCGATACTTGGGAACGCTATCTCGAAATGCTGGGCCGAGACGAACTACCGCTCGCCCGAGCACTCGCGGTCCCCCGCCGCCAACGGCTTCTTCGGGAGATGATGTTACAGCTCAAGACCGGGCGGCTCCAGGCCGATTACTTCCAGCGAAAATTCGACACCGACATCCTCCGCGACTTTGGCGAAGGTTTTCAGGCTTTACAACAGCAAGGCTTCGCCGCCATCGGCGAGGGCGAAGTGACACTGACTCGAGCCGGCTTGTTGCAGGTGGATCGTCTGCTTCCCATGTTTTTTGAACCGGAGTATCGAGGGAAACGATACACCTAGGTGTTGCTGCCGACGCCGCCCACGTCGTGCGGCCGGTCCTTGAAGGATTCCGTAGCACAACCAGTATGACGCGCCGAACTCGAGCCCGTGAAATCGCCCTGCAAGTCCTCTTCCAACGCGACCATAATCCGACAGCGCCGCGCGCCCACCAGGAACGATTTGTCCGCGATCGCTTGGGGCAGGATGAGCGTCTGATTGCCTTTTGCTGGAGCCTGATCGACGGGGTTA
>JANWVS010000460.1 GCA_025056835.1 Gemmataceae bacterium
TTCGGAATGCTCATCAGCTTTTGCCCCTCTCGGACTGGCTCGCCTTGGGCGATGGTCGATTGTTGCGTGCCGCTGCCGAACCGACTTTGTTCGGGAATGTAGTAAACGACCAGGCCTTCCTGCGGCGAGTAAATGGTACACTTGGCGATTTCGTTTTCGATATCGCTGAGGCGATCGAGTTCCTGATCATAGAGGGCTTTTTTGGAAGCGAGGTCGGCCTCGGCGGTGTTGCGCTTGGAATCGGCTTGGGAAATGGTTCGCGCCAGCAAACGATCGGCTTCCTTGACCTTGCTCCATAGTTCCGTCACTTTTTGTTCGATCGTGTACTTGCGGAACAGTTCGTATTCCAACTGGGTCTTTTTCAAATTGAACATCATGCTGTCCAGCTTGGCTTTTTCGGACTCTGCCTGGCTGCGGCTGAGGAGACCCTTCTTGACCATCCGCTGCGACCAAGCCACACGATCGGCCATCGTCTCACGATCCGATTTGGCCAATTCGATCTTGCCTTCCATTTCGCTGAGCGATTGCAAAATGTCGCTGATCGTGTTCGATTCGTGACCGTCCAGCTGACGAGTCAGATCTTTATCGAGTTCGGTTTGCAGATACCGTTGCAACTCAGCGCGGGTGGCCAGTGGCAAGACCTTCGCCGCAATACGATCGCCGAGGAATTTTTTCAAATCAATTTCTGCCAAGACGCGCGTCGTCTTGGCCGATTCGATGTCGCTGAAATTCTGACTTTCCGTAATCGCGCAAAACTCCTTGGCGGAGATCCATTCCGCGCGGGCTTTATTGACCTTGATGATTTGTTCGGTCAGTTCCTCTTGCAGGGCGGAGTCGTCGATCTCAACCAGCTTCTGCCCCTTTTCGACGTGACTACCGTTCTCGATGACCCATTTAATGATCCCGGAATTCCCCTTCTTGCCGGCCTTGACTCGGCAGACTACATCGCTGTTCTCGGCGGATTCCAAGGTGCCGCGTTCCACGATCGTCACCTGGAGCGGTTCGCGCGTGACCGTGTGGGTTGGGGCGTGAAAGGGAACCACGCGGCCGTGCAGGTACCACCAAGCGCCCACCGCGGTGCCGGCAAGGGTCAGGGTCAGGATGCTGAGCCACGCCATGATGCGTCGGCGCCGCCGGGCTGTCCGGCGCTGTCGGCGCTCGTCGTCAGCGAGAAACGGATGGCTCGGTTCGTGAAGGTGGGCCTGAGGTGAGTTCATCGATCCACACTCCTCGGGAATCGAGCGGCAGTAGCTCTAGATCGAGGTACAACTGTTGGCGGGCTATCTGGTATTGAATCCACGTATTTAATAGCGCCCGCTGCTGACCGGGTAAGCGTTGGTATTGGGCCAGCAGCTGTTGCGTCAGGGCAGCGACCGAAGCGGCATTACCGGCCGCGCCGGGCGGTTGCGGTGCACGAAACGTCTCCAGCGAACTTTCGACGTTCTGAAACGCCAGCTCCACGGATAACTGCTGGATCGGGTAATTCCGCGCCAGCAGTTGCACCTGCCGCAGGTCGGCCCGTACCTGGGCGGCGACTTGGTCCTCCGCGGCCATGAGGGTTCGCCGCGCCCGTTGGTAGGCAATCAGCGCCGCGCGATAATTGTTGCGTTCCGCCAAGCGCACCAAAGGCAACTCGGTATTGAGGTACAACTGGTGCCGCGTGCGCGTGGGGTTGAACGCAAACGGGGCCGCTCGGCTGTCGGGCGTGGAGCTATCCATATGATAGCCGACATTGAAGTAGCCGAGCAAGGAATTTGCATAGATGGCGATTTGTCGCCAGGCGTCGACCAGTTCGGCCCGCGCGTTCATTAAGTCCAGTCGCTTTTCCAACGCCGTACGTGTGCCCACCGCATAGGCCGTTTCCAGGTCGTCGTTGACCAAATCGACTCCTTCCACCACGATCGGAGGCAGCTTGGGCCATTGAGGGCGAAGCAAGGCATTACGCTCGTTGGCGGCTTCACCGAGGATATCGACAGCCAAACTGCGAACTTGGCGGAACAGCTGGCTGTGCAGTTCGCGTTGTTCCCGCGGGTTAGGCGCTTTGGCCCACGGTGCGCGTTCGAATACGCGCAGCGTCCTCTCCAGTTCGCCCAAGGAAATCTCGCTCAACGTTGCTGTAAGTTTTTGCGCTTCCTCTGGCGTCAAGGTTTTGTCTTCTTTCTCGCGATTCGTCTTGAGGTCGAGCAGTTCCTGTTTGACGGTGTAAAGTTTGCTTAACTTGTCGGCCAAAGCCTTGTCGGCGAGCTTTTCCTTGTCCCATTGTTGCCAGCGCGGCAGAATCGACTTGCGAAACTGTTCCGTCTCCTTGACCAGCGCCGCTTCGGTGAACAGCTTCCGCAGCTGGTCGCGCAATTTCCCGGCCTCGGCGAGCGCATCGAAGCCCTCCAAACGTTTGACGGCATCCTCGTAATCGGCGATCAGCCTCTCATACCGTTCGAACTGGCGCAAAATCGGTTGCAGGACCGCGTCGTCCAACTGGATCGGCACCGGCGGCGGTACCCCGAGTTGCAGCTTCAGTTGATCGAGAGAATCTCGAAAGTTCTTGTCGTCTTGCAAATACTGGCTCCGCGCGTCCAGAAGCTGCGACTGGGCCAAACCTACCTGAAGCGACGACACCTCGCCCCCCTCTTCATATGCCTCGAATAATCGAACGATTCGTTCAAGGCGGTTGATGTTTTGTCGGTCGATCTCGAGCAAGCCCTGATTCTGCAAGGTCGGCAAGTAACCGGATGACGGCGCCGCGCTCTCGACGGTCAAATCCACGCGGCCCGAGACGCCGGGGTTCTGTTCGCGCCGGATCGGATTGCCGCTGTTGAGCGTCACAGACCCGGGAGCAAACGCTCGTCCGAACGCGACGACGGTTCCTCGAAAATTAGCCATGTCCACGCCGGCGGTGATGTACTGAAAATACTCCTTGCGGAAGCGGGCATAGCTGCGAATCTCATAAACGAGATTGCGTTCGGCGGCGGTCAAGGGTTCGAGCGTCACAGCACGACTGCCCCCGCGCAAGAACGGTTGCACGAAGTCGAAGTTGATCGTCGAGATACTTGACA
>JANWVS010000461.1 GCA_025056835.1 Gemmataceae bacterium
GGAAGCGTTCGTCCAGCCGCGGAGCGTCGCCGAGTTATCGGCCGTTGTGCGCCGTTGTAGCGCTCGGAAGTTGCCGCTACACATACTCGGCGCCGGTTGCAGCGTCCTGGTGCGGGATGAAGGCGTGCCCGGGGTGGTACTGCGGCTGACTGGACCGCCGTTTACTGAAATCCAGGTTGTCGGCCGCCGCCTGCGCGCCGGCTGCGGGGCGTCGCTGGGGGCGCTCATTGCTGCTGCGGCCCGCCACCAACTGACCGGTCTCGAACACCTGGTGGGGATCCCCGGCTCGGTCGGCGGCGCCATTTGTCTCAACGCCGGAGACCGGGCCGCCGAGATTGGCCAGTTCGTTCATTCCATAGAAATCCTCGATAGCCAAGGCAACGTCCACGTTCGCGAACGTGATGAGCTTCGTTTTGGGTTGCGGACCGGCAATGTCGATGAGCCAGTCTTGCTCAGCGCCGAATTCGATCTCGAACCCGATAGCACCGACGCCATCGTCGCACGCTTGCGCAAAGCGTGGATCCAGCGCCAGGCCAACCGTCCCTTCAGCTACCAAGCGGCCGCGCGCATGTTCAAGAATCCTCCCGGCCACCGCGCCGCCGCACTCATCGAACAAGCTGGATTGGTCGGGTCCAAGGTCGGTGGTGCGCAAGTTCACCATCGCGACGCCAGCTATGTCGTCGTCGAGGCCGGTGCCTGTGCCCGCGACGTCCTCCGCTTGCTCGACCTCGTCAAGTCGCGCGTCGCGGAACGTTTTAAGGTCGAGCTGGAGCAGGAGATCTCCGTTTGGTAAAGGCCCTTTTCTCCAGCGAAGGGTGTCCAGGCCGAGTTGTCGTCCCTGGAAATTCGGCGGCGGCGCTGTATCGTGTCATCGTGTCTTTGCACGACCGCTCGTCGGCCGTGGGAAAGAGAAGCGGCTTGCGGATGGATCCATGCGTCACGTACTTTCCGCGCTCGTTCAAAATCAGCCTGGCGTCTTGGCGCATATTTCGGGCATGCTGGCCTCGCGCGGCTTCAACATCGACAGCTTGGCCGTCGGCGAGACCGAAGACCCGCAACTGTCGCGCATGACCTTCGTGGTCCATGGCGACGATGCCGTGCTCGAACAGGTGCGCAAGCAGCTTGACAAGATTGTCTCGGTCGTTCGGGTGGTGGACATTTCCAGCGAGAATTACGTCGAGCGCGACCTGATGCTGATCAAGGTCCAGGCAACTTCCGCCAAGCGGATGGAAATTGCCTTACTGTGCGAGATGTTCCGCGCGAGGGTGGTCGACATCAGCCCCGACAACATGATGATCGAGCTGACGGGCAAGGAAGCCAAGATCGAAGCGTTCATTGACTTGATGCGACCCTTCGGCATCCTGGAATTAGCTCGTGCCGGCCGCATCGCCTTGGTTCGCGGCACTCCTCCTCCCAAGGATCCGCCATGAGCACCGCCATTTACGCCAGCCGGCCTCTTCGTGCCGACCTTGCCGACCTTTTGGCTCGTTTGCAACCTGGGCAGAGAATTCGGATTACGCAACTCGTGCGCGTCGGCCTGCGCTCGTGGCCGGCCACGGTCACGGGCGTGTACCGTCATACTGACTCCTTGGCCACCGGGCTGGCGACCGAGCGGCTGGTTCGCGATGACGTCGTCGTACCGATCGTTCATTTCACCAAGGACAACGGCGAGATGAGCAGCATCGCGGTTGACGAGAACACGAAGATCGAAGTAATTGCATGAAAAAAGCCCGGCGCAGGCGCGGCCGGGCTTGTGTCGATGCGTGGGCGCCTTACTTCTCGGCGAGGAGCTTCCTGATTTCGTCGGCCAAGGCGGCGGCGTTGGCCGGGCCGGAGCCGACGCGGACCATGCGCACGTTGCCGCGGCGATCGACCAGAGCGACGTGCGGAATACCGCGAATGGCGTAATCTTTGCTGAGCCGCAACCATTCGTCGCGCGTGACGGTGATCATGCGATGGCCCAATTTGTGGTATAGGGCGAACTCCTTGAGCATCTCATGTTCTTCATCGGCCGAGAGCTTTCCTTCGGCTTTCTTGACGGAGCCTTTCTCTTTGTCAAACGTCAGGACCTCGAAGTAGGTGGTCACGCCAAGGATTTCCAGGCCGTCCTTCTGATATTTTTCGGCCCATTCCCGCAAGTGGGGGAACGTCTGAATGCACGGCCCGCACCAGACCGCCCAGAAGTCGACGAGAACCACCTTGCCCTTGAGATCGGCCAGGCTCTTGGTCTGGCCGTTGAAGGAATAGGCAGCGACGATGTTCGGTGCCGGCTTGCCGATCATTTGACCATGGGGATCGGCCTTGGCAAGATCTTCGCTTGTTCCCTTGCGGACCGTCAGCTGAAAATCGCCGACTTTGCCGTTGAAGGTGGTAGCGATGATCGTGTAGGGTCCGCCCTTGGCCGCCTTGTAGACAATACGAGAGTTGAGGCCGCCGCCGCCGTCGTCGTCGAAAGCGACTTCTTTGCCGGTCGGGTCTTCCAAGCGGAGGTAGGTATCAAACTGTTTGCTTTGCATGTCGATGACGTAGATCGTGCCTGCCGTCATCTCGAACGGATATTTCTTGCATGGGTGTGGCAGCTTCCTGTCCCTGGGATCGTCGGGGGACAATGTGCCGGCGATTTTTAGTTCGCCTTTCTTGTCGTCGGCCTGGGCTAGCACGGCCGGGGGCAGGCACAGCGCCACGGCCAGCGCTCCGATGATGCGGTACATAGGTTGCACTCCTCAACGACGGGTCGGGGAAATGACGCACTCCTAGCCTAGCGAAGACGAACGGGAAGTGCTAGGGAATTTCGAGAAAAAATTTCCGTGGGGCAGCAGCGATTCGGTCGTTCGGCTCCGGGGTGCTCTCAGAGAGCTTTTCGCGGTCTTGTTTCATTTTTTGCTTGCAATTGCCGCGGTTTTCGCCGATCATGGAGCGTAAAAGTCACTTTCGCCGGGCAACCATCTTCGGTCGTCTTTTTTAGGAGGCGCTCACATGTTTCCCAACCTTGGTCCGGCCCTCGGTCCGTTCACGCTCCGCCTGGGACTTGCCGTCATCTGTTTGGG
>JANWVS010000462.1 GCA_025056835.1 Gemmataceae bacterium
AGGTGATGTCACGGAAGTCGGCAATGCCGGTCCCGTGCAGGTCAGCGGTGTCGGCTTGGTAACCGATCTGGAAGGCACCGGCGGTTCCCCGCGCGGCGAATTTCGTTCGATGCTCGAAAAAGAGCTGCGTCAACGCAAAGAGAAAAACGTCAGCGCCTTGCTGGATTCGCCGAACAACGCCTTGGTGCTGGTCACCGCTCTCATTCCCGCCGGCTGTCGGCGATACGATCCGATCGACGTTCAGGTGACTTTGCCGGAGGGCAGCCCGGCGACTAGCTTGCGCGGCGGCTATTTGCAGCCGTGTTTGCTGCGTACCTATGAAACAACGAAGGGACTCAATCCCGACTATCAGGGCGGCAATCGCTTACTTCAAGGCCATATTCTCGGCGCCGCCCGCGGTCCGTTGCTCGTCGGCTTCGGCGAGCCGGGCGAAAAGACGAGTCTCAAGATGGCCCGCATCTGGGAAGGAGGGACGACGTCGATCGAGCGACCGTTCTTTCTGATCCTCAAGAAAGATGAAAAATCGGCGCGGATCGCCAACGCCGTGGCCACACGCATCAATGTCAAGTTTCCCATCGATGTGAAACATCAGGAATTCGTCCATCGGCACCGTCAGCTTTACCTCCTCGAGGATGTCACCAGTCAAATCAACGAGACCTTCGAACCGGGCGGCGTCGGTCGCGGCGACACCGCCAAGGCGATCACCAAGGACCTCGTGCAACTGCGCGTGCCCTACGCCTATCGCTACAATCCGGAGCGCTATTTGCGCGTTGCCCGATTGATTCCGCTCAGTGAGGAACCGGAAACGGCGCGCCGGTATCGGGCGCGATTGCAAAAAATGTTGCACGATCCCCGCGATTGCTATCGGGCAGCGCTCCGCTTGGAGGCCTTGGGCAAGGACAGCATCCCCACGCTGCAAAAAGCCCTCGATCACGAAGCATCGTTGGTGCGTTTTGCGGCTGCCGAGGCCTTGCTGTATCTCGGCAACACTTCGGGTGTGGATGTGTTGGCGACCTTGGCCGCCGATCATCCCCAATATCGCGCCTATGCGCTGATTGCGTTGGCGGGGTTGAATGAGTCGGTGTGCCGGATGAAGCTCAACGAAATGCTCAAGGGCAACGACGGCGAGTTGCGCGTCGGGGCCTTTCAGGCGCTGCGCTTGCCGCTGAGCGAAGAGTATCGCGTCCAGTTGCACCATGCCCGCACCGAACGCGACCGCGACGAGGCCACGGCCCGTTTCGAGGCGGAAATGCTCAAGCACTTGGGCGGCGAGAATCTCGGTCCCTTCTGGCTGCACCAACTCGCCCCCAGCGCTACCCCGGCGGTGCATTTCGCCGTTGGCCGACGGACGGAGATCCTCATTTTCGGAAGCGATGTGCGGCTGACGACGCCGATCAGCGTGCGTGCCGGAGACGAGTTTATCCTGAGCGCCGCCGCCGGCGATGAACGTTGCTTTCTCAGCCGTATCAACACCCGCGGCGAACAGCGCCAGGCCAGTTCGCTCAAACTTGCCGACGTGCTCCGGACCCTAGCCGACCTCGGCGGCCAATATCCCGAGGCGGTCGACCTTCTCAGAAAATTGCACGACCAGGGCGGTGTGAACTGCCCCGTCAGCCGGCTTGAACCACCGGCGGCGAGGCCCCTCGAAGAACTGCTGGCCGAGGGAACCGGCGAAGGGGGACCGCGAAGCCATGCGCCGATTGCGCCGGCCAAGGGGGGCGGTTAGCAGCCGCGCCGGCTGACGCGCGGCGGGAGGCCTCGTGCGTTGCGACCCGCCGGCCCATTCCGCTATTCTTAACGGTGTCGTTGTATCAGGGACGACTTCGCGCAGCGGAGACGGAATGCTCAAACGGCTTGAAATCGTCGGCTTCAAGAGCTTCGCCGATAAGACGGTTTTCGACTTCAGCGCCGGCCTCACCGCCATTGTCGGCCCCAACGGTTCGGGTAAGAGCAACATCGTTGACGCCATCCGTTGGATCCTGGGAGAGCAAAGCGCCAAGTCGCTGCGCGGCGGCGAAATGGCCGATGTCATCTTCAACGGCTCCACATCCCGGCGCAGCCATGGTCTGGCGGAAGTCACCATGACTTTCGACAACCGCCGCCGGCAACTCGCCGTGGACATGGAGGAGGTACAAATCACTCGGCGCGTCTATCGAAGCGGGGAAGGCGAGTATCTCATCAATGGTCAACCGAGCCGACTCAAGGACATCAAGGAATTGTTTCTCGGTTCCGGCGCCGGCGCCGATGCCTACAGCATCATTGCTCAAGGGCAAGTGGAGGTTTTGTTGCAGACCTCGACCAAGGATCGCCGTACCATTTTCGAGGAAGCCGCCGGTATCAGTCGTTTCAAAGCGAAGAAGTTCGAAACACTCCGCAAACTGGAACGGGTCGATCAGAATTTGGCGCGTGTCAAAGACATTATCGAGGAAGTCGACAAGCAGCTGCGCAGCGTCAAACAACAGGCCGCCAAGGCGGAGCGCTACCAGGAGTATTCGTCGCGCCTCAGGGACTTGCGAGTGGCGCTGGCCTTGGACGAGTATCATCGGCTTTCCCTCCGTCTCGAAGCGGAATCTGCCGAATTGAGCAGGCTGCGCGGCGAGCTGGATCAAAGTGCCGCCCGCGCCGCCGCCAGTGAGGCCGACGCGGAACGCCTCGAGTTTTTCTTGGCTGATCTCGACGACGCCCTCCACGACCAGGAAGCGCGGTTGGCCCGCATCGTGCAGGAGATTTCCAACCAGGAAATGACGCTGACCCACGAAGCAGCCGTGATCGCGGACGTGGAAAAGGAGTTGGAACGAACGCGCCGGCGTTGGACGGAATTGTCTCAGCGGGTCAGCGCCTTGACCGAGGCAGTCGAGGCGGCCCAGGTCGAAGTCGCCGCCGCGGAAGCCGAGGCCGCGGCGCAGCGCCAGCAGACGCAGGCATTGGAAAGCGAATTAGACCATCTCGAGCGCCGCTGGTCCGCCTTGCAACAACAGCTTGCCCTCGATCAGGCCGAGCACCTGGAACAAATGCGCCGCGCCGCCCATCGACAGAACGAAG
>JANWVS010000463.1 GCA_025056835.1 Gemmataceae bacterium
TGGCGGAAGGTCAACTGCTCATGGTCCAGCCCCATCAGCGCCAGCAAGGTGGCGTGCAGGTCGGTAGTGTGCATCCGTCCTTCCACGGCATGGAGACCGTATTCATCGGTGGCCCCGTAGGAAAAGCCCTTCTTGACGCCGGCGCCGGCAAGCCACATCGGGTAGCCGGTGATGTTGTGGTCGCGGCCATCAGGGCCTTGAGCGGTCGGCATGCGGCCGAACTCGCTGCCAAACAACACCAGGGTTTCGTCGAGCAAGCCGCGTTGCTCCAGATCAGCGAGCAGGGCAGCGGTGGGACGGTCGACCATGGCGGCCTGATTGATCAAGCCTTGGTGGAGGTTGTTGTGATGGTCCCATCCCGATTGGGTGATTTCGACAAAGCGGACGCCGGCCTCGCTCAAGCGGCGGGCCATCAGACACTGCCGAGCAAAGCTGCCGGCCGGACCAGGTCGGACGCCGTAAGCATCGAGCACGTGTTGCGGTTCCCGCGAGATGTCGAGCAAGTGCGGCACGCGATCTTGCATGCGAAATGCCAGTTCGAACGACTCGATCACGCTCTCGACGGCGTCGGGCGCTCCCGGCGCTGCGGCGAAATCGCGGTTGAGCGCTTGGATGAAGTCGAGTTGGCGGCGCTGGAGGTTTGCCGGCAACTGCGGCCGCAGATTCGGGAGATCGCCGGTGTCGGTGATGCGCGTTCCCTGATAATGGGCCGGCATGAACGCCGTGCCATAGTTGATGGTGCCGCCGAAATTGGGCGACGGGTTGATCGTGATGTAACCGGGCAGGTCTTGGTTTTCCGTACCCAGACCGTACAGAAGCCAAGCGCCCATGGAGGGCCGCACGACCTGGGCCAAGGCCGTGCCGGTATGGAGCTGGATCACTGCCTGGGGATGGGCAGGAGTGTCGGTGTGCAAGCCACGCAGAAAGCAGAGTTTATCCACGTGGCGAGCGATGTGGGGGAACAAGTTCGACACCCAGGTGCCGGTTTGCCCATGCCGGGCGAAGCGAAACTTGGACGCCGTGAGGATGGCGCCGCCGGGGGCGATGCGGCCGTCGTCGCGCTGGAGTTGGGGTTTGTACTCGAACGTGTCCAGCTGCGACATCGCCCCTTCCATGAACAGGAAGATGAAACGCTTGGCCTTGGCAGGGAAGTGCGGCGGTCGCGGCGCCAAGGGGCCCGGGGCCGCGCGGCGCTGCTGGGCTGCGGCCTGTTCGCCCAACATGGCGCGGAAGGCCAAGTAGCCGAAGCCGCCGGCGACGGACTTAAGCATGTGCCGCCGGGACACGCCTTTCAGGAAGCATCGGTAGCCCATCTCAGACTCCCCTCCTCGCACGTCGGAAAGTACGCGGCTGTCCCAGCGCCGCTTTTTATCGAATATAGCGAAATTCGGCCGACGCCAGCAGTGCCTGACAGAGACTGACCCAGGCGCTGCGGCGCGCTGGCACCTCGGAGCCGGCAGGACCGCCGACTGCCGCTTGGTAGTCCGCCAGGAAGGCTGCCGCGCGCTCGACTTCCTTTTCTGTTGCGGGTCGACCAAGGGCCAACCGATAGGCCGCAGCGATGCGTTCGCCGTCGTCCAAGCTGCTGCCCACGGCGCGGTCGGCTAAGCCGTCGGCTTGCTGCCGAACGAAGGGATCGTTGAGCAGGTACAGCGCCTGCGTAGCCACCGTAGTCGCGTCGCGCTGGCCGACGACGAAACCTTGCTCGGCGAAATCGAAAATCTCCAGCGGCCGCGGCGTCAGCGTCCGCAAGAGCGGCAAGTAGATGCTGCGCTGAGTGCTGCGCAGCGCGGCTTCCTCGAGCTTCTTGGCGACAGGGCCGTTGTTGGGCAGCTCGACGACTTTCAAGTCCATGCCGGGCGAACCGTGGGGTCGAGCGACCTGAAGTTTGCCGGCGGCAGCCAGCATAGCGTCGCGAATCTCTTCAGCGCTAAGACGGCGCGGGGTGTGGCGCCACACCAGGCGATTGGCCGGGTCGACCGCGACATTGGCCGGTACCGCCTCGCTGCTCAACTGGTAGGCTCGCGTCAGCACCAGGTTGCGAATCAGCTTCTTGATGGACCAGCCGTCGTCCATGAAGCGCCGGGCGAGGTGGTCCAGCAACTCGGGATGCGAGGGCGGTTCGCCGGTGAGGCCGAAATTATCGACGCTGGGCACGATCCCGCGGCCGAGCAGATGGTGCCACACGCGGTTGACAAACACGCGGGCAGTCATGGGGTTGTTGCGGTGGACGAGCCACTGGGCCAGCTCCAGGCGGCCGCTTTGTTTGGGGTTGATGGCCGCCGCCCCGGGCACGTCGAAGACCGTCAGGAACCCGCGCGGCACGGTCGGGCCGAGCTGCTCTGCTTCGCCGCGAATGCGAATCTCCGTGTCGCCGATCGTGTTGCCGTCGCGCACCCCCATGGCAACGGGGCCGTAGGCGGCCGGATCTTCCAGGGCCACCAGGGCCGCCTGCGCTTCGTTGACCTTCTTGCGGGCGGCGGCGAGCTTCTTTTCCCGTCCCGGTCCGGCGGGGTTTTGCTCGACGTTTTCCATCAGCGCCAGCAGTTCCGCCCGGGCCTGTTTCAAGGCCAGCCGCGCCTGCTCAACCTCCGCCTGGGGCGCCGACCGACGTTGGGCCGCTTCGCCTGGAGCCAGCGACAGCGGCAGCAACTTGGCAGTGTCGTAGTAATCCAGGCCGCTGCCCCCCATCTTGTTGCGCACACCGGCGCAGAGGTCGGTGCTGTGGAAGATGCCGGCCAGGGCGTAGTAATCGCTCGTCGGGATCGGATCGAACTTGTGATCGTGGCAACGAGCGCAGCTGACGGTCAAGGCCAAAAACGCCCGTGTAACGGCGTCAATCTGCTCATCGATGTTGTCCATCACGAAGCGGACCTGGAAGCGCTGATTGACGTCGCGCGGGCCGACGGCCAAGAAACCCGTGGCGATCAGCTGCCGATCGCGCTCGGTGGGCGACGAGGCCGGCAGCAAATCACCGGCGATTTGCGCGATCACGAAACGATCAAACGGCAGGTCGGCGTTGAACGCGTCGATCACCCAAT
>JANWVS010000464.1 GCA_025056835.1 Gemmataceae bacterium
CGAGCGGCCGCCGTCGATGAACTTGTATTACGGTTGGTGGTTTGCCGGCAGCGGCGACTATCCCTATTTTGGTGCCACCGACGTGGCCCTGGGACTGGCCGAAACCGGCGGACCAATCTCGCCCGAGTCGTATCGGCCGGCGATCAATCCTCATTTCAACCAGGATGTCAACGAAGTGCACCGCTGGCATTACTGGAGTTTCCACACGGGCGGCTGCAACTGGCTGATGGCCGACGGGTCGGTTCGATTCCTGTCGTATAACACCGGCCAAGCGATCATGGAGGCAGCCGCGACTTACCGTGGCGGCGAAACCGCCTCGCTGCCGTGAACGCGGAACGAAAGCGGTGTTGTCCGCGCGCCCCCAGTCAACGCCACGGGGCTGGTCCGCAATCCTTTGAACAATGGGTGGCCGATATGCGGCGACGATGGTTGTTTATTGTCTTAGCGGTGGTCTTCGTGACGTCGTTGGGGGCCTGTTCCTGGTCGACGCCGCCTCCCCCCGAGCTGAAGGAGTTGCCGAAAGGACGCATTCCCCCCAAGAAAGACAAGGGCTACTGACATCGCCGCTGGTCGGGGCGCGCCGAGCGCTGCGGATTTCGGCGGCGAGGGTGGCGCGGGCGCGCCGGGCCGGTGCTTCACAGCTCTTGCAACTTGCGTCGGCGGCGGGCAAACTCTTCGACGGCCTCTTCCTGCTCGGGTGTTTCGATCGAGCCGGGCCGCAAGCGCCGCACGGTGGCGATGGCGTCCTTGGCGTTGCGATCGGTGGCGACGAGGTAGCAGGCCAAGATGGTTCCGGTCCGGCCCAAGCCCGCGGCGCAGTGAACGCCCACGCCGAAGTTCTGTTGCCGGGCCTTAGCGATCGCTGACAGAATCAATTCGATTTGCCGCATCGAGGGGGCGTGAAAATCGGCGATCGGCACGTGCATGCCGAACAAACCGGCTTCGTTGATCCAGTCGCGGCGCAGCGGCTCCTCGGTCAGGGAGACCAACAGTTGGATCCCCTGTTCCCGCAGCCAGACCAGCTCGTCCAAGGCACCGGGGCGAGCCATGCCGGCGAGGAGCGGCTTGTCGATCCAGTAAAATTCCGGCGGAGCAGGCATTGACATCATCGTAGCGAATCAGCGCTCGGCGCGCAACGGATTCTGGCCGTGCCGGCGGCGCAAGGCGTTGGCCTGCTCCCACACTTTGGGATCTTGTTGAAGAAAATGCAGCAAGTTGGCGCTGGTCACGCGAAGGGCGGCGGCCGAGTCCCGCACCCGGGCCGCTGTGGCATCGAGCACGTCGAGGATCAGCGCCGCTGCGTCCCAATAGCGGGGATCGCGGCTCCCCACGTCGAGCCGACCCGCGGCGTTGCGCACGGCAGCAATTTCCGGCCGATCGCCGATGGCCGCCAACTCGGCCGCAGCCAAGGGTTCGCGGCAGCGCAGCTGCAAGGCCTGCCGCAAGCGGCGCAGCGCCTTGGCCTTGTTGGCGTGCTGCGAGCGACTTTCCTCGGCGATAACGATCACGCCGCTCGGCCCGTGACGAAGTCGAACGGCGGAACTGGTTTTGTTGCGTTTCTGCCCGCCGGGACCGCTGGCGCGATAGACGTCGACCTCGCATTGGCGGAGCAGTTGGTCATCGCTCAAGGCGGTCCAGAGACGGCGCGACATGGCGATGTTGTAGCCGCGGGCGCGTCAACGTTCGACAGGGAAGCGCCAGGTCGGTACGTAAGGGGGCAAGGCGCCGGCGTAAAAAGCCGGAGCACCGATCAAATCGCGGAGGCGCCGCAGGGCCTCGCGCCGCACGGTGACGTAGTAATACTCGCAGCGAGCATCGTACACGGCGGTCCAAATGGCGTAGAGTTGTTCGGCCTCGGCAAGAATGACTTTGAGGTGCAGCGCATGGGCCGCATCCAAATCAAGCCGCTGTTGCAGATCTCGGCGGTAGGCTCGGTTGAACGCCAAGAACTCGCCGGTGACTTTCCGCTCGGGAAAACGTGTGCCTTCTTCGATCATGGGGAGAAAGGCGAAGTCGTGGAAACGTCTGCGCAGCGCCTGAAGATCGGCCGTGGTGCACGCCGATGTCGTGAAATAGTTCTTTTGCTCGCGAACGTCGAGCACTTGAGCATCCAAGGCCAAAGCCAGCAGGGCCGGCAAACACTCGTCCGCCCAGGCGGCTTCGACGGGGGCGGCCGGCGTGTCGGCGTTGCCGGTCAGCAGCAGGGCGGCCAGAAGGCAATCGTATGAGGACATCGCGGCGTCCCTCCCCGCGGTGCAGTTGTCCGCAGAGTTTGCCTTCGGCGATCGCCGGCAGAATCCTTGGCCGTCGGAACATGCGGAGGCGGCCGCACCGGCGTCGGCGGCGGTACAACCGGCAACCTCGGCACGGTCGCGCCGACACCGACGGTTGGCCTTCCACTGCGGCCGCGGCGACGATATAAGCCACGGGCGGTCGTCCCGCACAACGGAGATACGACGATGACAGCCGTTGCCAACCTGGACTGTGTGCAAAAGTTTTACGCTGCCCTGGCTCGGGGCGACATCGCCAACCTGGTCGATGCCTTGGCGGCGGACGTCGTCTGGGAGGTCGACGGACCGGCGCATCTGCCCTTTTTCGGTCCCCGTCGCGGTCGGATCCAGGTGGTGCAGTTGTTTCGTTCGCTTGCCAGTCAGCTCGACGTTCAGGAATTCACCCCCAAGGACTTTATCGTCCAAGACGACAAGGTGGTGGTCTTGGGCTACGAACGGGGGCTGGCCCGCTCCACGGGGCGGGTTTATGCCGGACACTGGGCACACGTCTTCACGCTCAGCGACGGTGTCATCACGGCTTTTCGGGGATACAGCGACACGGCAACGTTCGCCGCGGCCTTCGAGGCCCGGTTCCGCGTCGCGGCCTGACGCGGGGTCGCCAGGGTTGCTGACTTCCTCGGCCGCAGCCTTGCGCGCCGCGGTGGAGCAACGGTCCGAGAGCGAGCGCCCAAGCGGCCCGGCCTCACCGCCCCGGCGTGCGACTCTCCAGCCACTTGTTGACGCTCGGCAACGCGATATGATGAAGT
>JANWVS010000465.1 GCA_025056835.1 Gemmataceae bacterium
GGCGCGGAGCCGTCGACAGTGCCATACGCGAATCGCGGGCCAAGTATGTCGTCGCCAGCTGGATGGAGGAAATGGCGCGGCATCCCGTGGCGTTCAAACTCAACGGCGGACCGACCTTCGCCATGGAGCGCGCCGATGCCTTGGCTCGATCCTACCTGACCGCACGCCAGCGCCATTTTCGTATCGTGCTTCGCCAGTTCGTATTCGCCCTGCTGTTGCAAACGCTCTCCAGTACGGTGCTTCTGGGATTGGGCGGTTTTCTGGTCGTCACCGGCGAGCTGACGCTCGGCCAGCTGGTGGCTGCGGAAATCGTGGTCACGCTGGTTGTCTCCTCGTTTACCAAGCTCGGCAAACAGCTGGAGAGCTTTTATGATCTGCTAGCCGCCGTCGACAAACTAGGGCATCTGATGGACCTGCCCTTGGAGCGACAATCGGGCGTCGCTCACCAAGCGCGCAGTCACGGGGCGCGGGTCCGAGTCCGTCGTGTTTCGTTCACGTTCGAAGAAGGTCAGCGGACGGTGCTGGAAGGTTTCGACTTGAACTTGGAACCTGGCGAGCGGGTTGCGCTGCTGGGGCCCAACGGGGCCGGCAAGAGCACACTCGTCGACCTGCTCTTCGGCATGAGGCAACCGACGGCGGGCCACATTGAATTCGACGACGCCGATCTGCGCGAGCTGCGCTTGGAATCGCTCCGCGAGCACATCGCTGTGGTCAAAGGAATCGAAATCTTCGAAGGCACAGTGTTCGATAACGTCCGCATGGGGCGGGAAGAGGTCACGCCGGCCGATGTCCGCCACGCCTTACGCTCCGTCGGATTGCTGGAAGACATACTCGACTTGCCCGATGGGCTGCAAACACTGCTGGGCACCGGAGGATCGCCTTTGTCGTTGGGCCAAGCCGAGCGATTGATGTTGGCTCGGGCCATCGCAGGCCATCCGCGTTTGTTGGTGCTGGACGAGGTGCTTGACGACATGGACCAAGAAGTGCGACAGCAAGTGCTGCCGGCAATCCTGGGACGGGCGGCCCGTTGGACGCTGCTCGTCGTCACGCACAGTCAGGAAGTAGCCAAGTTGTGCGACCGCCAAGTCCGCATGCCGCGCATCCGGCGCGCCGATGCAGTGGCGCTCGGCCAAGCTCATTCGCAGGGAGCCATCCATGCTGCATCATCCAATTGAACGATACAGTACGGTGCTAGGGCCGAACTTACCGTCCTTGCAACTGGCGCGAACGCCGCGGATGGCCCGGCGGCTGGCCAACTTGGTTGTGCTGGCCTTGGTGGGCCTGCCGTTCTTGTTGTTGGGGGTCACGTGGACGCAGAGCGTCCATGGCATGGGGCGGGCGATCGCTTTCAATCCCGTGCAACGGCCCCAGTTCATCGTCTCGCCGATCGAGGGACGTGTCAAAAAGTGGTTCGTCGTTGAGGGGGATCGGGTCAAGGCCGGCCAACGGATCGTGGAAATGGTCGACAACGACCCCAATCTCGAGCTGCGCTTGCTCGACGAAGAGCGAGCAATCCTCGACCGTCTCCGCGCCGCTGAGGCCCGCGTGTTGGACATCGAGGCTCGCATTCGCAACCTTGAAGATTCCCGACGCTTGGCCATCGACGTCCAAACCAGCATTCTCCGCCAAGAACAAGCGCGGGTGCAAGCCGCAGAACAGGAACTTTTGGAAGCGAAGGCTGCCTTGGAAGCCGCCGAACCAAATTATCGTCGGCAAAAGGAGTTGTTTGAGAACAAACTTGGCGGCCTCGCCTCGCAACGCGATGTGGAACTGGCGAAGCAAGCCCTCGACACCGCCATCGCCAAGCACCGCGCTGCCGAAGCCCGTGTCAAGCTCGCCAAGGCGGGAGAAGCGGCCACGCGGGACAACCTGAGCAAGATCGATGCCGACACCAAGGCCATGATCAATCTCGAATTGGCGCACCGCCGCTCCGCCGAGGCCGACGTCGCCAACATTCGCCGGGAAAAGGCCCAAATCGAAGTCCGCATTGCTCGGCAACGGGCGCAATATGTGGATGCGCCAACCGACGGCGTCGTCTTCCGATTGTTGGCAAACGCGGAACAAGGCGGAATTCTCGTTCGCCCAGGCGAGCGCTTGGCCATACTCGTGCCGGATATCAATCCCGCCTTGACGCCGTCCGATCACCCCGGTATTGTCGTCGAGCTTCAGATAGACGGAAATGATTTGCCCCTGGTACGCAAGGGGGACCCGGTTCGCCTGCAATTTGAGGGTTGGCCGGCCGTGCAGTTCGTCGGTTGGCCCTCCGTGGCAGTGGGGACGTTCGGGGGTCGAGTCTATTTGGTGGATCCTACGGCCAACGACAAGGGACAGTTTCGCATCCTTGTCGAGCCGGACCCCAACGACGAACCGTGGCCGGACCAGGATTACCTTCGTCAGGGGGTGCGGGCGCAGGGTTGGGTTCTCTTGTCGGAAGTAACGGTGGGCTGGGAATTGTGGCGCCAGCTTAACGGCTTTCCTCCGGTGCGAGAACTGCATCCCAAAAATAAGTCCCGCATCCTTGGCCCCGTGGCGAAATAGCGGCCATGGAACGCTGCCGGGCAGCAGACAACGACCATGAAACGGATGCTTCCGAGGATAGCGCTTCTGTTGCTCGCGGCATCAGCGGGATGCACTTCAGCGCAGTTGTCCCAATCTAATGCTGGCATTCACCGGCCCGCCTCGGTCCCAATGCTGCCGCCGCCGCCGGAGCCGCCGCCACGGCTTCCAGAACCGCCTACGCCGATTCCGGAGCCGAAAAAAGAAAACGATGCGGACGCCACGCCACCGCCTCGGGCGGCGACGCCTTTGGACTTGGATGATGTTCTGGCCAGCGTCGACCGCCATTTCCCCTTGCTTTTCGCTATTGCCGAGGAACGCAACATCGCCGCGGGCCAACGCTTAGCTGCCGAAGGCGCATTCGACCTGAACCTGCGCTCGCGCGGCACTGTTCAAGACGGCTCGTTCACCAACCAGCGCTTCGACCTCGCCCTCGAACAAGCGACGGCCTTGTACGGCATTTCGTTCTTCGG
>JANWVS010000466.1 GCA_025056835.1 Gemmataceae bacterium
CCAGGATCTCCTCAGCCGAGCGGGCATCCAGATCGCCGGTCGGTTCATCGGCGACGATGAGCGTCGGATCCGTGACGATGGCCCGGGCGATGCCGACGCGCTGCTGCTGTCCGCCGGAAAGTTGTCCTGGCCGATGGTGCAAGCGGTGCGACAAGCCGACCAGATCGAGCGCGGTCAGCACTTGTTGCCGGCGCTGGGCCGCCGTCAACGGCAGCAGCAAGAGCGGCAGCTCGACGTTTTCGTAGGCCGTTAAGACGGGCAACAGATGGTAGAACTGAAAGATGAAGCCGATGTTGCGGGTTCGCCATTGCGCCAATTGCCCTTCCGACATTTGCGAGATGTGCGAGTCGCCGATCCAGACGTCGCCGGCGCTGGGCCGATCGAGGCCGGCGATCAGGTTCAACAGCGTGGTCTTTCCGGAACCCGACGGCCCCATGATGCCGACGAATTCGCCCTCGGCGACTTCGAGGTTCAAGTCTTGCAGGACGTCGATTTGTTCACTGCCCCGCGTGAAGTACTTGTGGACGCCTCGGACGCGAACGATCGCTTGATTGGCCATAGCTGCTCCTCTCGTTCCTCGTTGCTATTTTCGGCGGCGAGCGCAGCACCGCCCAGGGCGCCGCGAGGAAAATCGACTTAAGTCATGGTTGGGCGCCGTAAGTGCCAATCGGTCTCTCGCTCGAACATGCGCGCCACGCGCAACAGTTTCGCTTCGGCGAGGGGAGCCGCCAGGATTTGCAGGCCGATCGGCAAGTTCGCTTTCGTAAAGCCGCACGGGATGCTGATGCCGGCCAGCCCGGCGAGGTTGGCGCTGATCGTGTAAATGTCGGAGAGGTACATCGCCAACGGGTCGTTGACTTTTTCACCGATCCGGAACGCCGGCGTCGGCGCGGTCGGCCCCATGACGACATCGCATTGCCCGAAGGCGGCATCGTAATCGTTCTTGATGAGGCGGCGTACTTTCAGCGCCTTGAGATAGTAGGCGTCGATGTAGCCGCTCGAGAGCGCGTAGGTGCCCAGCATGATGCGCCGTTTGACTTCCGCGCCGAAGCCTTCGCCCCGCGATTTGCACACCATGTCGATCAGATCGTGGAACTGGGCGGCGCGGTGCCCGAAATGGACGCCGTCGTAGCGGGCGAGATTGCTGGAGGCTTCGGCCGTGGCCACGAGATAATACGTGGCGACGGCAAAGGGCGCATGCGGCAACGAGACATCGAGGCAACGGGCACCCAACCGTTCATACACGCGCAACGCGTCGCGGACGGCGGCTTCGACTTCGGCGTCTAACCCGGCAGCGAAGAACTCACGCGGCACGCCGATGGTCAGCGGCCGGACCGGCTCTTCCAGCAGGGGCAGGAGCGTCGGCGCCGGTTCGGGGACGCTGGTGCTGTCCAAAGGATCGTGGCCGGCGATGGCCTCAAACAGTCTGGCAGCGCCGCGAACGTCGCGGGCCATGGGACCGATCTGATCCAGAGAGCTGCCGTAGGCCACCAGACCAAAGCGGGAAACGCGCCCGTAGCTGGGTTTGAGGCCGACGATGCCGCACAGGCTGGCCGGCTGGCGAATCGACCCGCCCGTGTCGGTGCCGAGGGCGAGGGGGGCCATCCCGGCCGCGACGGCCGCCGCTGAGCCGCCGCTGGAGCCGCCAGGAATGCGGTCCAGGTCCCACGGATTGCGCGTCACTTGGAAGGCGCTGTTCTCGGTGGACGAACCCATGGCGAATTCGTCGAGATTGGTTTTGCCGAGAAGCACTGCGTCGGCTTGGCGGAGGCGTTGGATGACGGTGGCATCGTAGGGCGGCACGAAGTTGCGGAGCATCCGGCTGCCGCACGTGGTCGGTGCACCGGCAGTGCATAGGACGTCTTTGACGGCCACAGGCAAGCCGGCCAAAGCTCCCATCGGTTCGCCGCGGCGGCGCTTGGCATCAATCGTCCGGGCCTGTTCCAAGGCGCCGTCTTCGTCCACCCACAGAAAGGCCTGGATTCGATCGTCGAGCCGACGAATCGCGTTGAGACACGCTTCGGTCAGCGCCTCGGCCGTAATGGCGCCTTCGGCCAAGTGATTCAGCAGCTGACAGACGGATTGATCGATCATGGTCGAGGCCATCGGCGGCGTCGGCCACGCAGCCACCGCATTATTCCAAGACCGCGGGCACGGCGTAAAAATCTCCCTTGCGCTGCGGGGCATTGGCCAGGGCCGCCGCGACCGGCAAGGAATCCTTCGGTTCGTCGGCGCGAAAGACGTTGTTCAACGGTACGGCATGGGCCATCGGTTCGACGCCTTCGGTAGCCACCGCGTGCAACTGGCGCACGTAGTCCACAATCGCGGTCAGATCGCGCGTCAGCGTGGTCAACTCGGTTTCCGTCAATTCCAATCGCGCCAGATGGGCGACCCAGCGAACTTCCTCGAGCGTCAGCGCCATCGCTCAGCTCCAAAAAAGCGACCCCAGGACGAGGGGATGGAGGGTCCTGGGGTCGCGGCAAGATCGTCCCGACGCCGGCGTCAGCAAAAGCCTGCGATGTCAGAAAGTCGGCATGGTGAATGGCTTTTTCCGCGACGGCCTCTTCACGAGGCCCGAGCGAATCGCCTTGACGCAAACGCGGACCGTCTTGACCTGGCCGTTCTCCTCGATTCGGATGCGTTGCAAATTCGGTTTGAATTTGCGGCGCGTCTTGCCCGTCACCTTGCGGCCGACGCCGCCGAGGTACTTCGCCTTGCCGCGCCGCGCGTAGCTGTAACCTAGCTTCGGTTTCTTGCCCGTGATCGCACACTGTTGGCCCATGGCCCAACTCCCTGATGCCGTGGTCGATCCACAGGAACTCAGTATACCGACCGACCCGCACCAGGCAAGGCGGAGTCTCCAGGGCGCGCGCCGGGTCGTTCGATTGTGGCAAAATCGTTACCTTCGGAACGAGCCGGGCCGGTTTACGACCGCTGCCGCAGGACTTATGGCACAATCGAACAGCCCTGAATTTGCGGGAACCGGCGTGGTTTATCTGTCTTGATTTGTCTGGGGTCGGACCGTAAAA
>JANWVS010000467.1 GCA_025056835.1 Gemmataceae bacterium
ACCGCTTCCTCTTGTTGGCCGACGAAGACCAGGTTGCTGCCGGCCTGGCGGCGGAAGACGGCGCGCGTCGGTTCCTTGATGGCGACGGCATCGCCCAGCCAGGCCGACCACGAGACTTTCGACGCCTCCGGCCCGGGGTGGAGAAGCCGGGGGTTGGAGCGCATGTCAGCCAGCACGTTCCCCTCGAAGACGATCAACGGTTCGCGGCGCTGGAAGCGGCGGCGTTGGGCCAGTTCGCCCAGCTGGCGCAAGTAGGCATCGCGGTGTTCGTCGTCGAGCCAGACGATTTGGAAAAAGTTGTTGCCTTCGAGCATGCCGTTGGCCGCGTTGTAAATCGCTTCCCCCGGTCGCGAGAGCAAGCGGGCTTCATTATTCTCACGGCTGAGGATCAAGTTGGAATCGGCCTCGCTGCACTGAAGGGCAATGCGGACGGCCATTTGGTCGATCGTGCTGCGGGCGAGACTGAACGCCCCGCCGAGCGTTTGCGATCCGAGAATGACGTGCATGCCGAACGCGCGGCCTTGCCGCACGAGGCGGTCGAACAGAAGGGCCGATTCCTGGGCAATTTTGTCGTCCTCGACGAAAAACTCCTGAAATTCATCGACGATCAGGATGATGCGCGGCATCGCCCCATCGGGGCCGGCGGTTCCGGCGGCGTGCGGTTGGCCGTTGCCCGAGTGCAGGTTGCGATACGAAGGCAGGTCGTTCACCCCGGCCTTGCGGAAGAGATCGCCTCGCCGGGTCAGTTCGGCATCGAGCCGTTGCAACACGCTCAAGCCGAACTCGCGCTCGCTTTCGACGGCGACCACCCGGGCGTGCGGCAAAGCGTGTTCGGCGTAGGTCTTGAACTCGACGCCTTTCTTGAAGTCGATCAGATACAACTCCACTTCCGTGGGGGCATAGCGGAGCGCCAGCTCCATGATGAGCACGTGCAACAGCGTCGATTTGCCCGAGCCGGTCTTGCCCGCGATGAGCACGTGCTGCGACGTGCCTTGCCCCAGCGCCAGGTGCTGCAAGCGATTGGCCCCGGCCCGGCCCAGGGGGACCGTCAGGCCGGCGCGGCTGTCTTCCGTCCACCAGGCCTCGCCGGCGGGAGCGATCGAGGCGAACGGCACTTCGACTTTCATCGCCCGGACGGCCCGTGCCCCCACTTCGTTGAGAATGCCGGTGATCGCGGCTTCGTCGGGCAACTCGTCGAGCGTCAGGGGAAAACGGCCGAAATCGGGGTCCTCCAGCGCGAAGCGACCGCCGCGCCAGGTCAGCAACGTGCAAGCCTGCTCCAGCTCTTCCCATGAAACTCCTTGGGGAAGCTCCTGCCGCAGATCGGCGACGACCAACGTGTAAATCCCGCACCGCGCTCCGGACTGGGCCAGGCTGATGAGCCGTTTGCACGCCTCGGGGCTGAAATTGTGGGGGAAGTTGGCGACCACCAGCAAGCGAAAAGGCTCGGCCACTTCACCCGCCTGGGCGTTGTACTCTGCCAGCGACTGGAACTGATGGCGCAGGAATTTTTGCAGGATCGTTTCCATTTGCAGCGTCAAGTCAGCCAGACGCTCCTCGATGTGTTCCTGCTCGGTCCAGATGCGGCTGTTGACCAGGGCGGGATCGTGGTCGCCCAAGTGCATGAACGCCGCAAAATTTTCGCCTCGACCAATCGGGTCAATCAACGTGCAGCGCAGCTTGCCCGGCGGCAAGGCCAGCCACGCTCGCAAAAGAATGGCTTCCACGGCCCGGATGGCTTCGGTGCGGCCCTGGTCGGCCGTTTCGAAGAGCAGCGACGCCTGGTCGGGAAACGCCAACAGCGCCGGCGTCGTGAAGCCGGCGGGATCCAGCCGGTGCAAATGGGTGTCGTCGGGGACGCTGTGGGGCAGGTACTCGGGTTTGATGTCCAACGTGCCGATGGGCAAACCCAGCGGCAGGCCGCGATCGATGGGGTGCTGGGCCGGGTCCCAGGAGCCGAACCACCGCCGGCATTCACCGGCGACTTGCTCCATCACCCCCACCAGTTGACCACAAGCGTTTTTCCAGTCCAGGGCCAGGCGCGTCCAGGCCTCGGCATGACGGCGGTTATTCTCATCCCGCAGGCCGCGATAGTGCTCGTTGGTGCGCCGCAATTCTTGCTCGTAGTGCGCTTGCAACTCGGCGAGGCGCTGCTGCTGGGCCTGGCTGTCCGCTTGTTGTTGGGCCTCGAAACTTCGGCGCAGGCGGAACAATTGCGGCTCATACTTTTCCGCGATGGCCCGCAGCCCGTCGGCCCGTCGGCGGCGCAGCATCGTGAGACGCTGTTTCGAAGTATCGACCAACTCCTTCATTTGCGCCTGCGTCCGTGCCCGAAGCTCCTTCTTTTTCGTCCGATACCGCTGGCGCGCCTGCCGCAGGGCTTGGAGCAAGAGTGCTCGCGAATCGGCCACGGCCTGGTGCGCGGCCTCGAAGATTTGCAGAAGGCGCTCGTCCGACCAGGCGATCAATCTGCCGCGCGCCCAGAAGCCCAAGGGCAGGATCGTGACCGTGGTGGCCAACAGCCAGAAATACCATTCGCTCACGAGGTACGCCGGCGCCGAGGTCACCGCCCAGACGAAGATGAGAAACAAGTACGGCCACACGCCGCGGATGTAGCGGGGCCAGCGCAGGCGTTGGAGCCGCTGGAGGCTTGCCGAGGTTTGCTTCGCACAGGCGTTCAAGGCGCTCACCGGGTCGGCCGGAGTGCCGGCCTTCGGCACCAACGGCTGGATCGGCCCCTCTAAAACGCCCCAGGCGCGCAACAGCCGATAGGCTTCCTTGCGTTCGGCCAGGATGCGCTCCACCGTCGCCCGGGCCGCGCGTTGGGCTTGGATCATGTCGTCCTTGGCGACTTTTTTGTCGGCCTCGAACAAGGTTTGAATCGTCCAGCGCGATTCTTTGAACTCTTGAAACAGTGCCTCGCGCGCGGCGGCATCCTGCTCACGCAGTTCCTGTTTGTGCCGGTACTGCTCGTCGCTGAGTTGCTTGACTTGCTCCTGATAGCTGCTCAAGGCTT
>JANWVS010000468.1 GCA_025056835.1 Gemmataceae bacterium
GAATTCGTAGGTTCCTGCCTCGTCTTCGAGTTTGGTGGGCGGCGCCAGACCGACGGCGCCGTGGCCGACCGCGTGGTCGAAGGCGGCTTTAACGTCGTCGACTTCGATGGCGATGTCTTTGACGCCGTCGCCGTGGAAGATCAGGCGCATGTTATCGGGGTCGTTGGCCCGCAGGGATGAAGTGAGCACGAAGGTGATTTCGCCCTGGCGAAGAACGTAGCCCGCTTCGTGCTTGACGCCCGTTTCCAGGCCGGCATAAGCAACCACGTCGAAACCGAAGGCATTGCGATAAAAGTAGGCCGATTGCCGGGCGTTGCCCACGAAGAAGCGCACATGGTCGATGCGCCGAAGGCCGAGGGGATCGTGGTTCATATGCAACACCAATGACTTTGCCTCTGGCGGCGCCCCAGTGGTCACTTTAACGGGGCCGTTGCACTGGTTCAAGACCAGTGACGGGTGGTCGCCCCGTGGTCGGCGAACGGCGTCAAGCCTGCCGCGCGCGGACGAGGTTCGGCGACGTCAGGGCCGCCACGATGAAAAGACTCAAGCTTGGAAATCACGCTTCCCGGTCTGGATGCACCGTCACTCCGATGATATAATGCCACCCGTTCCGCCACTTACCCCCCCCAAGACGGCCTGCCTCCCCGGAAGCGAGCGCAACCCGCGCCTTCCGCCTTGTCTGAGGACTCGCACATGTTGACCTTTTCCACTTCGTTGCGATGCGGCGACGGCAAGGTGTCGCGTCGGCAGTGGTTCCAGATCGGCGGTCTGGCGCTGGGCGGTCTGGCGCTGCCGGACATCCTGCAAGCCCAGGAACAAAGCCGTCGGTCCAGCGTCGCGACCGCTCCTCCTGCCACAGCGAGGACACGCGAACCGCTCAAGGGCGTGATCATGGTATTGCTGCCGGGCGGTCCGACGCACATCGACTCATTCGACCTCAAGCCGGAGGCGCCGGCAGAAATCCGCGGAGAGTTTCGGCCGATCGCAACGAACGTGCCGGGCATCGACATTTGCGAACATATGCCGCGGCTGGCGCGGCGCGCCGACAAGTTTACCATCATTCGCTCGTTGGTCGGCTTTCGCGACGACCACAACTTGCATTGGTGTACGACTGGTTGGGAGTCCCATCCTCCCATGGATTCGTCGCCGATGGTGCCGGGGTTTCCGGCGGGGGACTGGCCGTCGCTGGGTTCGATTCTGAGCCGGGCCCTGGGCCCGCGCGTCGTGGGTGTGCCGGTCGGCGTTGATTTGACGCCGGTGGACGCCGACGCACGCTTCATCCTGCGGACGCCGCCGGGACAACCCGGGTACCTCGGCGTGGCCCATGCGGGCTTTGAAGTGCAGGCGGTGGACCGCCGCAATATCATGCTTGACGGCCTTGACCCCTCTCGCGTGGCCGACCGCCGTCTGATGCTCTCCAGCTTCGACAACTTCCGGCGCCAGGTCGACGTCGGGCGCTTGGGGGACGGCATCGACATCTATCAGCGGCAGGCATTTGAGCTACTGACTTCGGCCCGGCTGGCGCAAGCGCTCGACCTCAGCCTGGAAGACGAAGCTACCCGCCGGCTCTACGGGCTAGACCAGTCCTATCCGCAGGAGCGCGAAGGGAAACATTATCTGGACCACTTCCTGTTGGCCCGGCGCGTCATCGAGGCTGGGGCCCGCTGCGTGACGTTGGCCTTCACCCGCTGGCCGTTCGGCCGAGTGCTGCGCGGCGACCACAACTGGGATTGGCACCGCGACCTGTTCCCGACGGCCCGGCACACGATGGCCTTGCTCGATGTGGGGCTGTCAGCGCTGCTCGACGACTTGGCTGCGCGGCGCTTGCTGGACGACGTAGCGGTGGTCGTCTGGGGTGAGTTCGGCCGCACGCCGCGCGTCAACCGCGATGCCGGCCGCGATCACTGGCCGCGCGTCTGCAGCGCCTTGATCGCCGGCGGCGGCTTGCGCATGGGCCAGGTGCTCGGCTCCACGACTCGCTGGGCGGAGGAGCCGCGGACCAGGCCGGTACATTTCCGCGACGTTTTCGCCACGCTGTATCATCGTTTCGGCATCGACGTGGCAACCACGCAATTCATCGACCTCGCGGGTCGGCCGCAGTATCTCGTCGGCGACCACCGCCCGGTTCCCGAACTGCTCGGCTAGCGGGTCGGGCCGGTTGCCCGTTTTCGCTCCAGGGGGACGCATGTCTTCGGTGTCCGCCAAGGGTGGGTCGCTGCACAACCTGATCCTAGGCGCCTTGGTCCTGGGGGCTATCATGGGGGTGACGGCCAACGCCCTAGCCCCGCCGGATGGTACTGCCTACCGGTTGCTCCACGGAGTCATTCGCTACGTGCTGGAACCGGTCGGCAAAGTCTTTTTGCGGTTGTTGTTCTTGACCATCGTGCCGCTGGTGTTTTCGTCCTTGGCCCTGGGGGTGTCGCGTCTGGGTGCGCAGGGCAACCTGGGCCGCATTGGGCTGAAGACCTTTGCCTTTTTTGTCGCGTCGATGACGATTGCCGTCGCTCTCGGCTTGTCGCTCGTGGCCATTGTCCAGCCCGGGGCCGGTTTGCCGGAAGCGACGAAGGAACAGCTCAACGAACGATATCGGGAGCGCGCTGCCGAAAAGGCGAGCCAAGAGACGCAATTCGGCATCGACACCTTGATCAACATCGTGCCGACGAATCCAATCGAGGCCATGGCCCGGATGGACATGCTGGCGGTGATCTTCACGGCCATGCTGTTCGGCATCGCCCTGAATCAGCTCGAAACGGAGAAAGCGCGAACGCTGACGAAGGTGCTCGAAGGCGTCAATGACGTGATGATCGTGGTCATCGGCTGGGCGATGCGCCTGGCTCCGCTGGGCGTATTCGGTCTCGTCTTCGCCACGACAGCCAACTTTGGCTGGCAACTATTGCAATTGCTGGGATGGTATGTCGTCGTCGTCATTGTGGGCTTGGCGGTGCAGATGTTCGGCGTCTTGTCGGTCTTCCTGGTTGTCGTGGCGCGAGTGTCGCCGACCGCGTTTTTCGGA
>JANWVS010000469.1 GCA_025056835.1 Gemmataceae bacterium
TGCCCTGCGGAACAAAAGCAGCGCACCGGGCAGTTCCCCTTCGTACAAGCGAAATTGGCCGCGTAAGAAGAGGCCGTAAGGATAGTTGGGGTTCAACTCGAGGGCCTTTTGCAGCGCCGCCTCGGCTTCTTCTTGCTTGTCGTTGTTAAACAACAATTCGGCCTTGCGGCCCCACGCTTCGGGGTTATTGGGGTGAGCGGCGACAAGCTCGTCCATGATCCGCAGGGCGGTGGCGTGTTGGCCCTGCTCGTCTTGGAGGAAGGCACGTTCGATGTCGTTGTAAAGCGCTTGACAGCACCACCGAAACTTCTTACCGCTGCCGCACGGACAGGCCGCGTAAGGATCCATGAGATTCATCCTTCATCCTTGCGTTAGCAAAATGTGTGACGTTTACCATACGGAATTCGCGGCGCTTATTCCTCTTCCTCCCGCAGCTTGGCTAAGATCGAATAGTCCTCGAGCGTAGTCGTGTCGCCGGTGGTTTGCCGGCCGGCGGCGATGTCGCGTAACAGCCGGCGCATGATCTTGCCGGAGCGCGTCTTGGGCAGTGCTTCGGTGAAGCGGATTTCGTCGGGCCGGGCCAAGGCGCCGATTTCCTTGACGACATGGTCCATCAATTCCTTCTTCAATTCGTCGGTCGGCGCGTGGCCGGCGCGGAGCGTCACAAAGCAGGCAATCCCCTCGCCCTTGATTTCGTCCGGCTTGCCCACGACCGCCGCCTCGGCCACCTTGGGATGATGCACCAGAGCACTCTCGACTTCCATCGTACTCAGCCGATGGCCGCTGACGTTAAGCACATCGTCGACGCGGCCCATGATCCAGTAATAACCATCTTCGTCCCGCCGGGCGCCGTCGGCAGTGAAGTACACATGCGGCACGTGCGACCAGTATTGCTGTTTATAACGCTCGTCGTCGCCGAAGATGGTACGCATCATCGCCGGCCACGGCTGGCGAATGACGAGAAAACCGCCCTGATTGGCGGGCAGCGAATGGCCCTGTTTATCAACGATGTCGGCGACGACCCCCGGCAAGGGCTTGGTCGCCGATCCGGGTTTGGTGGCGATAGCACCGGGCAGCGGCGCAATCAGAATCATACCGGTCTCGGTTTGCCACCACGTGTCGACGATCGGACACCGGCCGCCGCCGATGACGTGGTGATACCACATCCACGCCTCGGGGTTGATCGGTTCGCCAACGGTACCGAGCAAACGCAGGCTCGAAAGATCGTGTTTCTTGGGCCATTCGTCGCCCCATTTGAGAAACGCTCGAATGGCGGTCGGCGCCGTGTAAAAAATAGTGACTCCGTACTTTTCGACGATGGCCCAGAAACGGTCTTTTTGCGGGAAGTCGGGAGCGCCTTCGTACATCACGGTCGTGGCCCCGTTGCACAGCGGACCGTAAACGATATAGCTGTGTCCCGTCACCCAACCGACGTCGGCGGTACACCAGTAGGTGTCGTCTTCCTTGATGTCGAAGACCCAGCGATGTGTTGTCGAGGTGCCGAGCAGGTAGCCGGCCGTGGTGTGCAACACGCCTTTGGGCTTGCCGGTGGAGCCGCTGGTATAAAGGATGAAGAGCGGATGCTCGCTGTCGAGTTCCGCCGCCGGACAAACGGCGCTGGCGTCGGCCATCAACTCGTGCCACCACCGATCGCGGCCGGGTTTCATGTTCACCTGCTGGTTGCAGCGGTTGAACACGATGCACTTTTCCACGCTCGGCGATTTTTCCAAAGCGGCATCGACGTTGTGCTTGAGCGGCACGATCTTGCCGCGCCGCCAGCCACCGTCGGCCGTGATGACCATGCGAGCCTTGGCGTCGTTGTTGCGCTCTGCCACTGCTTCCGCCGAAAACCCGCCAAAGATGACGGAGTGCGTCGCGCCGATGCGCGCACACGCCAGCATCGCGATGGCGGCCTCGGGCACCATCGGCATGTAAATCGTCACGCGATCGCCCGGCTTGATCCCTTGCCCTTTGAGGACGTTGGCGAATTTCGACACTTCCCGGTGTAAATCCTGGTAGCGCAACACACGAGTGTCGCCAGGCTCGCCTTCCCAGATGATGGCCGCCTTGTTCTTGCGCGGGCCTTGGACGTGGCGATCCACACAATTGTAGCAGGCGTTGATCGTACCGCCGATGAACCACTTGACGAACGGCTCGTTCCATTCGCGGGTCTTGTTCCACTTCTTGAACCAGGTCAGCGACTCAGCCTGTTCCGCCCAAAACGCCTCGGGATCGGCCGCTGCCCTGCGCCACAGCTGCTCATACTCCGCGTGGCTCTTGATATGGGCCTGGGCGGCGAATTCCGGCGGCGGTGGAAATTGTCGGGTTTCGTTCAGGACACTGGTGATATTCGGCGTGGCTGTCGCGGACATGGCACGGCTCTCCGCACTCGATCACGGGCAGGTGTTGACCATTGTAAGAAAATTGCAAGGTCAAGGAGCGATGCCGCCGTTGCCGCGGCCCACTCAATCCAACCGCAACCGCCACCAGGCGAGCGCCAGGCAGCCGAGGCCGAAGGCTGCCAGGACCGCACAGCATTGGGCCACGAAGGCCACGTCCGGCACCGTCGCGGTCAGCAGTTCGCGATACGCATCCAGCGCCCAAGCGTGCGGAGTGATGCGGCTGAGGGACTGCATGTTCTCCGGCATCAAGGCTCGATCTCCCATGAGACTGCCCGACAACGCTGCCAACACCAACACCAGCCATGGGCCGTAGATGGCGACCTGCGCCTCGGTGCGGGCCAAGGCCGCCACGACCATCGCCAGCCCCATGGCCGCCAAGGCCGTGGCCGCAACCACCACCGCCAGCCAGCCGGGCCGCGGCCCCCAGCTCATGCCGAAGATCAGGCGACCGGCCGCAAAGACGAAAAACCCTTGAAACAACGACAGCGCCAGGCAGGGGATGAGCTTGCCCACGAGGATCGCGCCGCGACCCACCGGTGCGGCCCGTAGGCGCTTCATCGTCCCCTGTCTTCGCTCGCCGACGAACAACCAGCCG
>JANWVS010000046.1 GCA_025056835.1 Gemmataceae bacterium
AGTCGAGCAGACGCCAACGCCCATCGTATTTTAGGGCATCCACCAAGACGTTCGCCACGATGCGGAAAAACAAAAACAACGAAGTCCACAGCAAGATCAACGGCATCGTACGCCGTAGCCAAGCCGCGGCTGTCACCAGAAATACTCCCAAAAAAAACGCCAGGATCATGCCGTAGCCAACGATCCCCAGTGCCAAGCGCCAACCGGCCGGGCCATGGCCTGTCTGATTGACAGTGAAATAGTTCGTGTCGGTCAAGTAGGTAAAATCGCGCATCGCCTGTTGGCCGTAGAGCGCTAGGGCCGGCACCGTCGTCAACAGATGAACGATGATGGCCACCGCCAAGCATTTGCCCGCGATCCAGTGACGGCAGGCAAGCGGCTTGGTCAGATAGAAGCCAACGCTGCGAAATGTAAAATCGTTACCCACCAGAACCGCCCCCGCCAAGGCCAATACGACCAACACCATCGCGCCTTGGTAGCCGAAGAAATACGCGAACGTCTCTTGACTGCCATTGAGAATTCTCACACCTTGCCGCAGCATCCGAACGGTGCGCTCGGGGTCGGTCTTTAATTTGCCGATTTGGATCGGCACCGCCGCCAACTGGGTTTCGGCCCAATCGAGCAGGAAGCCGCCGAAGAAAAACATGAGGAAGAGCAGTAAAGCGAAACCGTACAACACCCAAAAGAGCCGCCGCCGCACGAGCAACACCAGCGCCACCCGGGCCACCGGCCACACTGCCCGCCAGGGGGCCCGAAAGGAACCGTGCCAAGCGCGGTAATGCAACAGTGGTGCAGCCATCGACTTCGACCGTGCCGCCTACGACCGCGATTCAGCGACCATGCGATGGAACAACTCTTCCAAGGTTTCGTCGTCGGCCAGCAAACCGCGCAGCACGACCCCATGCTGGTCTGCCAACACGAAAAAAGCTCGCGTCGTCCAGCCGGGCGGTACGGCGACGCGGACCTCTCCCCTGCCATTGTCGTGCAGCACCTGCACACCTTCAAGACGCAGGTCTTCCAGAAATGCGTGCCGATCGCCCTGGATGTGCAGACGGTAACGGTCGTGACGCCGTTGGCAAAGTGTGGAAACGGGACCGTGACATAAGACGCGGCCTTGGTGCAAAATCACCACGGCTTGGCAAACGGCGGCGACATCGCCGAACAGATGGGTCGAAAGCAAGATCGACTTGCCGTGATCGGTGCCCAGCCGCTCCAGCAACTCGAGCATCGCTTGGCGCCCGGCGGGGTCTAGGCCGCTGGTAGGCTCGTCGAGTAAAAGTGCCGGCGGATCGTGAACGAGAGCTTGGGCCAGCTTGAGACGTTGCTTCATGCCCGTGGAGTATTCCTCCAGCTTACGATATCGCGCTTCGCCCAACTCCAGGCTGGTGAGGACTTCGTGGGCACGTCGCAACGCCTGCTTGCGAGGCATGCCGTATAGCTCTCCCGCCAGCGCGACGTACTCAACTCCTGTTAGTTCCGGGACGAGTGAGTCGGCTTCCGGCATATAGCCCAACACTCGCCGCAAGCTCAACCCGTTACCGTGAAGATCATGCCCCAAGACTGTGCCCGAACCTGACGACGGCCGCGCCAGCCCGAGCAGCACCTTGAGCAACGTCGATTTGCCGGCGCCGTTCGGACCGACCAACCCCACGCGGCCGGGATCCAGGCGCAAGGTGATGTCGCGCAGGGCCGTGGTCGTTCCGTAGCGATGCGTGACGTGGTGGAGTTCAACGAACATGTCACGTCGTATATTCAGCGTTCAAGCGAACGTAATCGTACGTCAGGTCGCTGGTATAAAAGCGGCAGCGTCCGGCCCCGAGACGCAGGCACAGCCGCAGCGTGATCTCGCGATGTTGCTTGATCCAGGCCGACACGGCGGCGGCGTCGAAGGGCGCCGGCGTACCCTGATCGTACAGAAGAAAGTCGCCCAACCAGAGCGACAGGTCGTCCTCGGCAAAATCAACACCGGCGTAGCCGGCCGCCGAAACAAACCGCCCCCAATTCGGATCGGCACCGAAAATCGCCGTCTTGCACAGGGCACTGTCAGCGATCGCCTTGGCGATCCGTTGGGCGTCCGCGTCGGTCTGCGCCCCTTCGACCTCAATCGCGATCAAATGGCTCGCTCCTTCGGCATCGGCGGCAATCGCTCGCGCCAGCTCGGCACACACGGCGATAGTAGTTTCTCTGAACCGTTGTAAGGCCGGCCCGGCTAACGGCGGTCCCGAACCGTTGGCCAAAAGCAAAAACGTGTCGTTCGTGCTCGTATGCCCCTCGACGCTGACACAATTGAACGTCGACGCGGCTGCTTCCCGAGCGATGCGAGCCAAATCGTCGGCCAGGATGGCGGCGTCGGTCAACACGAAGGCCAACATCGTGGCCAAGTCGGGACCGATCATGGCCGCCCCTTTCGCGAAGCCGGTCAAGGCGATGTCATCGTTCAGTCGCCGCGTGCTCACTTTGATGCACGTGTCCGTCGTGAGGATCGCTCGGGCAACCCGTTCGAGCGACGAAACATCGGCGCTCAGAGCGGCCGCGGCAGCGGCGATGCCCGGCTCAATAATTGCCATCGGCAACAGCCGGCCGATCACCCCCGTCGAGCACACCAGCATCTGTTCTGGGCGGCAGCCGATTGCTTGGGCAGCGCACTCGGTCATGCGGTAGGCGTCCCGCAGTCCTTGGGAGCCGGTGCATGCGTTGGCATTTCCAGAACAGATCACGATGCCGCGGGCGTCGGTTCGAGGCACGCGTTCGCGGCACACACGTACCGGGGCGGCGCAGACTCGATTTTGCGTGAACACTCCCGCGGCGGTCGCTGGCCGATCGCTGACGACCAATGCTAGGTCGAGCCGTTGCGGGTCGGGACGAAGACCGCTGTGAACACCGGCGTAAAGGTAGCCGCGGGCGAGATGCCATTCGCTCATCAAGTCAGTATAGCAGCGCCTGGGCGCGCGGGCTGTTCCTTCGCAACGGGACAGCCGGTCCATCCCAACATGGTCAACAACGTCAGGAACAGCACGAGGAAAGCGACGGTGTACGCACCATAAACTTGTGCGCTTTTGCCGAGGCGATCATGGACGTCCCAAAAACCTGTGCTGGTCGATAGCATCAGCAACCACGCGAACACGAGCGAACCGCTCAGCAAGCGACGACGGCCGGCCGACAGCGCTTCGCCAGCCAGCACACGACAGATCACGGCGAACGGCAAGAGTAGTATCACGGCGTGGTGCTTCCATGTCCTCTCGCTGAAAAGCAGCATGCCTAGTACGATCACGGCAAATTCGGCGGATAGCCGCCAGTCGGTGCGATCGTCGGTCGGCGTCCGACAGCGCCAGACCACCGCCAGCGCGTACAACATCAGGCAACCTTTGACAAGCAAGACCGTTGCTTGACGGTCCAGGCTGGCCAAATTAGCATAACCGACCGGCACATAGCGCTCTCCGTCATAAGTTGAGAATGCCGGCGAGTCCGTCAGTAATCGATAAACCAGCCCCGGCAACGATTGGTTCTGGTGCTCGCTCGTGACTAAGCCATCGACCACGTAGGGATGCACCATAACCGAATGCCAACTCTTAAAGAATTCCAGGTTGCGGTCCCATCCAGCCTCTAGCCGCTGGAACAACGGCATGTCGACTTCGAACGGCAACATGACAGCGAACAAAAGACTTGGAACCACCAGCAGAAACAAAGCCAAACCGACCATGGCCCCGAACAGCAGCCGCCACGCTCGTTTCCAGGCGAAATATGGTAAGAACAGCGCAGGCGTCACTTTGCAAGCAATGGCCAAAGCCAACACGATCCCGGCCCAACCCTCGCGTCGCCGTGTGTAGGCCAGCAATGCCATAACGAGCAAGAACAAGATCAACAGGTTGACGTTGCCGTGCGACAAATCGCCCTGGATCGGCCGTAAACTCAGCCCAATCGTTAGGATCTTGGCCCAAGTGGGAAACGATTGTGATTGCCCATCCAACATAGCGAAGACAGCCATGATGGCCGCGACTGTCAAAGCTGCCTTGATCCAGAACCACGCCAAGGCAGCGATTGCCGTAGGCAACAAGGTCAACGGCATCAGGAGGAGTGCCATAATCGGCGGATTGGGATAATTGTGCTCTTTCCAAATGTCGGCCCCATGCCGCAGTCGTTCGAGTTGCGGTGCCCACCGGACAATTGCCGACCGACCGTCGCGCTGGTCAGAGCTGATTTTGGCGATGTAACGGGCGTTGAGAACAGCTACGAGCGCGAAGACGGCGAGGACGGCGTGGTGCCACTTGGCACAAACAAACAGACCGGCACCGCGATGGACCTTCATTGCAGCGGATGGTAACATCAAGCCAATTGCGCAAACAAGGTGAACTGTCCGGTGCCGGGCCAAGGCGAGTTTGCCGGTCATAACGAGGTCGCCACCGCAGGCATCACCGTAACGCTAGCAAGAATTGGACTTGGCGCGCCGGCACAGCGGCGCGTAGGGTGGAATTGAATTAGGAGAGGTAACCATGGCCGCGACGCAAGACATCTGGTACGTACGGCTGCCCAGCGGCCGGGTAATTCGTTCCCGCAATTCGGTTTCGTTGCGCTACCACGTGCGCCGGGGCCGCATCCCGGCAACGAGCCAAGTACGCCGCTCCTTTGACGAAGACTGGGTGCCTCTAGCAGCGATCCAAGAATTTGCCGAGGCTGCGGAAGTCGCCGCGATGCGGCGGCGACGTCTGGAAAACGGCGGCGACGGCGCGCCGCGGCGGCGAAGTCACGTCGACTATCAGGAATGGCGCACGCTGGGAGTGCGCGGCCTGGTCCGCGAATTGGCGGACGCGCTTGATAGCAGTCTCCACCGTGCCAAACTCGGGGCGGCATGCTTCTTGGGGATTTTGGGGAGCGTGGCGCTCGTCTTGTGGCGTTTACTCGATGCCGTACTCGACGACATAGTCTGGCGAACCGCTGCCGTGTGCCTCGGCGCCGGCCTTTTCGTCGTAGCGGCATCGACCGGGATTTCGCTGATCACGCAGTTTACCGCCGTGGAACTCTCGCGAATGCGCTCGCCGCGCCGACCGGAGTTATGGCCAGGCGCCCTGGGACACGGGCTTCGCTTGTCCGTTGCTCTGTTGTTGATTGTCGGTTCCGGTGCCGTCTTGGTATGGCTGCTCCGCCACCTGCCGGGATGGGTCGAGCAACATCGCCTGGAAGAAAGTGCCTGGTGGGGCTACGCGGCGGCGGCTGCCCTGGTGGTACGACTTATTCTCGAAGTCGTTTTCTGGCCGTTGGTGGCGCTGGCGCCGCTGTTGCTCAGCCCCATTCTGGTGATCCAAGAGTGCTCGGTACGACGCGCCATTCGCGAGTGGTGGCGCTTGCTGCGGACGCAACTTGGCCGGATTTTCCTGTACGAGGCCCTGGCCACGACTTTGGCCGCCGTCTTCACCGTGCCGCTGTTGATCCCCATTGCCCTGGCTTGGTGGTCGCTTGGCACCATGACGGGGCTTCAACTCGAGGCCAGCCAGGCTACGCTGACGGTGTTGACGGGTATTGCCATGACGCCATTCCTCGCCACGCTTCTCGTGGCGAACGTGTTCATTTATCTGAATCTTCGTTACGAGTTCTTTCACTCGGCGCGCTAGAAGCCTCCGGTCCCTATCTTCTCGCGCCATTTTCCCTTACCGGCACCGTCGGTACCGGCGGCAGGACCAGCAGGTTCACAGAGTGGAGCGCATCGGAAATTTGGCGAAAGTGATAAAGCAGCCCGCCTCCGTGCGCCGAAGTAACTCTGCAAACGTGGGAAGGCAACAGCGGGACCGAACAACGACTCGGCCGGCTTTTCGCCATCCGGAACCTTAGGTTACTTCAAGGAGTGCTTCCCGTGAATGCTGCATTACTGCTATTGAGTTCCGCATGGATGACAGGGCAGACGCCGGAGGTCATCATTCCGGTCCAGCATGCCCATAGCGCCAGCCACGGCGCCCATGCCTGCGCCAGTTCGTGCTGCGATAGCCATCCATTGCGCGACCGAATTCGCGGCCTTTTCCACCGCGATCGCTGTGATTCGTGTGCCCCGCCGCGCTGCGAGACGAGGCCTTGCCATCGTTCGTCGTGCTGCGCCCCGGCCCCATGCAATCCGTGCTGCGGCACGTGGACGCAATGCAACAACTGTGGCGGTGGCCTGCTCGAGCGCATCCACTCCCGCTTGCGCCGCGATTGCAGCAGCTGCTGCGTGACCACTTCGTGCTGCGGCAGTGCCGCCCCAGCGCCTGCCCCGGCTGCCGAACCCATCAAGGAAGCGCCTCAAAAACTCCCCATGAAGAGCGGTCCAGAAAAGGCCAAGCAGGAGGCCAGCGTCATTGTGCCGCCCGCGCAAGCGCCGCTGCCGGCGATCCAGAACGCCCCGGCCATCGCTCCGACCACGACGCCGGCCTTGTCGCCGCGGATCATCGAGAGCGACAACCGCAACCCGTTCTAAACACGGCTTCATGATAGGCCGGTGTGGTGCGCCGGCCGTTCACCGGCCTCGCGGGTCTGCCCTACCCGCGGGGCCGTGTCGTTTTCCACGACAGCTTCAGCTAGCTCAGCGCCGAAAGTTCCAGGCCGCGGTCCGGTACCGCCGCTCCACCAATTGCGTGATTCGAGCTGAAGAGTCTTCCGGCCAGTCGAGCGGTTCCACGGTCCAGCCGGTGTCGCGCTGGAACCTGTCGATGATTGCCGCGGCGAACTCCTGGACCGGCAGCGGCGAACGACCACTGAGATCGTCGATGCCGGGCAATTGCGGCGTGTGTCGGCTGCGGCCCAACAAGATCCCGCCGTGTTGCAGCAAAGCACCCTGGCGCCGCCGTTGGGCGCTGCCGACAACCTTACAACCTCTGCAGACTACGTCCCCGACCGTTTGCTTTTGAAAACAGAGCACATCTCCAAGACAACGCGGACTGTCAACGAGGCGTACGCCGCACCTCCCTAAAAGACGCTCCATCGCTTGCACGATGATCCGGTGCATGCGGATCAGCCACGATTCCTTGACTTGCCAGGGTGATCCCGGCGGCAATGCCAGAGCATAAGTCAGTTCTTTGTCGTGGACCAGGGCCGCGCCGCCGGTGGGACGCCGCACCCAAGGAAGAGCTGCCAGCTTCCGATCGGTCAGTCGGTCCGCCGCCGGTTGAAAGTAACCCAGGCTGAGCGTGGCCGGTTGCCACTGATAAAACCGCAGGACCGCCGACTGCCACCCGCCTGCCATTTCCAAGAGCACTTCATCGGTCGCCATGTGGGTCGGGCCGTCGGCCACAACCATCGGAAGCACGCGGCAAAGAGGACGATCCATAAATCACGCGACACACCGCCGCGACCGTCACGACTTCCACCGCAAGATCGGCTCCTTCGCCGCGCGGATTTCGTCGGGTCGGCTAATCGGCGTCGTGTGCGGCGCGGCATGGAGAAACTGCGGCTCCTCGCCGCGGATACGGTGCAAAGCGTCGGCGAAGGCGTCGAGAGTTGCCTTACTTTCCGTTTCGGTTGGTTCGATCATGATCGCCTCCGGCACCACCAGGGGGAAATAGACCGTCGGCGCATGATAGCCGAAATCCAGCAGGCGCTTGGCGATGTCCATGGCGCTGATGCCTTGGTTCCGCTTTAGCGCTCGAGCGCTCGCGACGAATTCGTGCATACAGCGATTGCCGTACGGGACTTCCAGGACATTTTTCAATCGAGCGAGAAGATAGTTGGCGTTGAGCACCGCGTTTTCGGTCATCGCGCGCAATCCCGAAGGCCCCAAGGTGCGGATGTAGCACCAGCCGCGCACCAAGATCCCGACGTTGCCGAAAAAGCTGCGGACCCGACCGATCGACTTGGGCCGGTCGTAATCGAGAAAGTAGCTGCGGCCGTCGCCCGACTCATCTGCTTCCTCTTTGGAGCGGTCGTGGCATTCGCGGCAAGCGACGAGCGGGGAGGGGAGATACGGGGCCAGGAAGCCGCGCACGGCGATCGGTCCCGCGCCAGGGCCGCCGGCGCCGTGCGGTCCGGTGAAAGTTTTGTGGACGTTGTAGTGCATCATGTCGACGCCGAAATCGCCCGGCCGCGTGACACCGACGATGGCGTTCATGTTGGCGCCGTCGAGATAGACCAAGGCGCCGTGGTCATGCACCATACCGGTGATGTCGCCGATCTGTTCATCAAACAGGCCAAGCGTGTTGGGATTGGTGATCATGAAAACGGCGGAACGATCGTCGAGCTTGGCCTTGAGGTCGGCCAAATCGACGAGGCCGCGATCGTTGCTTTTGATCGAAACGGCGTCAAAGCCGGCAATCGCTGCGCTGGCTGGGTTGGTCCCGTGGGCGCTATCCGGAATCAGGACTCGGGTCCGTCGTTGGCCTTTGTCGCGGAAGTAAGCGGCCGCTACCAACAATGCCGCCAATTCGCCTTGGGCGCCCGCGGCCGGTTGCAGCGAGACGGCCTCCAGGCCGGCGATTTCCGCGAGAAGGTTTTGCAGCTCCCACAAGAGCTGTAGCATACCCTGGCACGCCGCATCCGGCGTCAACGGGTGGAGATGGGCCAAGCCCGATAATGATGCCAAACGTTCGTGACGCTTTGGGTTGTACTTCATCGTACACGAGCCGAGCGGATAGAAGTTCGTGTCGATCGACATGTTCCGCTTTGAGAGGTTGACAAAGTGCCGAATCAAGTCGATCTCGCCGATTTCCGGCAACGGCGGCGGTTGAGGGGCGAGCGAATCGGCGGGCAACAACTCGGCCGGGTCGCGTCGTGGGACGTCGCAATCCGGCAAGCGGTGACAGCGCCGTCCGGGCTGGCTGAGCTCAAACAGCAGATCGGTCGATTGATTGGCAAGCATCGGAGGTCATCCACAGTGCGAATCAGGCAAACACCAGACAGCGCCGACCGCAGCCGGCCGAAGGGAGGCTAAAGAAGCTTACGTAGAGCCTCGACATAACCGTCTAGTTCAGCCCGCGTGCGTTTTTCCGTAACGGCGATCGAAACACAATCGCGAAGGGTGGGATACCACCGACCCAGCGGCAGCCCCGCGAGGTAGCCAGCCTCCACCATACGGCGCAACATCGCGTCGACATCGCCGGGGAACCTGATTGTGAATTCTTTGAAAAACGGCCGGGCGAACGCCGGTGCCGCACCGATGTTGGCTAACTTATCGGCAAGGTAATGTGCCTTCTGCAAGCACAGCTCGGCCGTTTCCCGCAACCCCTGCGGCCCCAGCGCCGTCAGGTAGACGGCCGCGCGTAGG
>JANWVS010000470.1 GCA_025056835.1 Gemmataceae bacterium
GATGCGTGATTGTCTGGCCTTGCGAAAGCACCTGGGGCTGGCCGAAGCGCCGCCGCCCGTAGAGGAGGAAGCAGCCGGCGCCTAATGCCGCCGGCGCTGCCGCGTCCTACATTGAACGCATTATGAAGATCAGTCATTTGAAGATCACCGGTCTGGCCGGGGGCACGGTCGAGGGCGGCTGGGTCGATGACCTCAAGCCGGAAGACGACGTCCACACCATCATTGAGGTTTACACCGACGAGGGGTTGAGCGGCGTCGGCAGCGCCTTTACCAGCAAGGCCCTCGTCGAAGGAGCAGTCAAACTTTTAGCGCCGCTGCTGTTGGGCGAACGGGCCGACGAACCTGCCCGCGTCAGCGAAAAACTTCGCCAGAGTTTGTTCTGGCTAGGTCGCGGCGGAGCGGTAGAGCACGCCATCAGCGGCATCGACATCGCCTTGTGGGACCTCTTCGGCAAGGTCTGCAATCAACCCGTCTCGCGTTTGCTGGGCGGCAACTATCGCAGCAAAATCAAGCCCTATGGCTCGATCCTCTTCGACGAACCTGCCCAGCTGCGCGAAAAGCTCATGGGAGCGGTGTTGCGCGGCTTCAAGGCGATCAAGCTCGGCTGGCGCCCTTTCGGCCGACGCGACGCCAAAACCGACGAACTGCTGATCCAAACGGCCCGCGACGCTGTCGGTCCCAATATCGAGCTGATGGTCGACGCCGGCGGCAGCGAGCAGTTCTGGCCGCACGGCTATAAATGGGCCTTGCAAACAGCGAAAATGCTCGCCAACTACGACGTCGTCTGGTTCGAGGAGGCCCTGCCGCCGGACGATCTCGAAGGCTTCATCGCGCTGCGCCGCCAGGCGCCGCTGCCAATTGCCACGGGCGAGGTCCTCACGCGCCGGCAGAGCTTTCGACCGTATATCGAGCGCGGTGCCGTCGACATCATCCAGCCCGATTGTACCAAGTGCGGCGGCATCACCGAGGCCCTTCGCATCGCCTGGATGGCTTACGAGAACAACGTGCTCTATGTGCCGCACGGTTGGAACACGGCGATCGGTTTGGCCGCGGATTTGCACCTCACCGCGGCGGTGCCCGTGGCGCGATACGTGGAGTACCTGACGCCGACGCCGTACATCGATGAGTTGATCCTCGATCCGCCACGGCCCGACGCCGACGGCTTTTTGCACGTGCCGACGGGTCCGGGACTCGGGATCCAGCTCAATCCCGAGGCACTGGCCAAGTACGGCTTCTGACGGTTCGTGCGCTTCAGGGGGCCGATCTCACACGGTCCAAAGCGGCTCGGTCTCTCGGCGACTGGCCCAGACCTGGACGCCGGAAAATTGCCGTCGCAACAACTCGGCCAGGTGTTCGACGCCCAAACGCTCGGTCGCGTAGTGTCCCGCCAACACCAGGGCGATTCCCTGGGCCTGGGCGGACAAGCAGTCGTGGAACCGGGCCTCGCCGGTCAGGAACACGTCGGCGCGCCGCTGTACCGCGTCGCTTAAGAACTCACCAGCGGCGCCGCACGCCAAGGCCACGCTTTGCACGAGCCGCGTCGCGCTACCGGCCACTTGCACCGGTGTTCCGCCCAGCGCCGCCTTCACGTGACGAGCAAAGGCGTCCAAGGCGAGCGGTTGCGGCAAGCGGCCGAGTCGTCCCTGACCGCCGCGCCCCGGTAAGGACCGCAAGGGATAAACGTCGTAGGCTGGTTCCTCATACGAATGTGCCCGCCTCATGGCCGCCACGACCTGTTCCACGATCGCCTCGGGACAAATCGCCTCCAGTCGCCATTCGCTCACCTCCTCGCGCCGGCCCTTGCTGCCGACCGTGGGATGGCTGGCCTCGCTGCCGAAAAACGTCCCCGTGCCTGCCACGCGAAAGCTGCACTCGCGGTATTCGCCGATTTGGCCCGCGCCGGCGGCGAACAAGGCGTCGCTGACCCGCGCTAGATCCGACTCGGGGACGAAGACGACGATCTTGCACTGGGCTTCGACCGGTCGCGGCCGCAGCGGACCGACGTCCAACAACCCGAGGCGGCCGGCCAACTGATCGTTGATGCCGCCGACGGCATCATCAAACGCCGTATGCGGCGCGTAAACCGCCACGCCGGCCCGGGCCAAGGCCAGCAAGGTGCGGCCTTCGGGCGTTGCCGTCGTCAAGCGTTGCACCGGACGGAAAAAGATCGGATGATGGGTGACGATGAGCTGCGCCTGCTCGGCAATCGCTTCCGCCGCGGATTCCGGCGTGACCGTGAGGCAAGTCACGATCCGCTGCACGTCGGTGGTGTCGTCGCCCAACAACAGGCCGGTGTTGTCCCACGGCGCCGCCAAATGCGGGGGAGCGAGTTGAGACAGGTACGCAGCGACGTCGGCGACCGTGGCCATCTTAATAACGGCGGCTGGGATAGCAGACAATAATCAGCACGAGCGCCGCGCCCGCGAAGGCGACGATGAAATCCAAGGTGGTGTTGCGCTGGCCGCCCCCGCCGCCGCCTGGTTCTGACGCCGGCGCGGTGCCACTGGGTGTGGCAGGATTCGGCGGCGCTTGCGCCAAGGCACAATCGGTCGGTGCGGCCATCAAGGCCAAGGTCACGAGCAACGGCAAGACCATGCGCGACATCGCTGGCCATTATAGCCGCCCTAGCCGGCTTGACGATAGTAACGCGTAGCGGGAGAGACTGGTTCCGCCTCGTCGATTTCGTCCTCGGCAACGGCTTGTCGGTGGCGCCGGCGGCCCATGATGAGCTGGGCCAGGAACCCGGCAATCGCCATCAGCGCCCAGGCCCCATTGACCAGGCCGGCCCTATGCTCGATCCAGCCGGCCGCATCGAGGACGCCCTGACCGTGCAATAGCGCCAGGCCGCAATAGCACAACAAGACCGAGCCGACGGCACTCGACAGGACCATCAAGAACCAGCGAAAGAGCAACAAGCTCGCCAGTCCGCTGCCGACCAGGACGAGCAACGGTTGGTCGAGACTCGGAGCCACGCTCTGAACCGCGATCAA
>JANWVS010000471.1 GCA_025056835.1 Gemmataceae bacterium
GTTCATGGCGATTTCCGCCTGGATTTTGCCGAGGTCGATGTCCGCTTGCAGTTTGTTCGCGCCGTCGCCGTCCGTGGATTTCGTCGCCTTGGCCTGATGGCTGGCGCCGTCTCCCTCCTCGCCCTGCCCGGATTCATCGTCTTGCAACAGGACGTGCCCGGGAATATCCAGGCCATGGCCGATTTGCCGCAGCTTGGCCTGGGCTTGCTTCTCCAGTTGAGTTAGCTGCACGGCGATGCGATTCGCCTTGCGATACATTTCGGGATCGTCTTGCGCCGGACCCGAGATGATCAAAGGAGTACGGGCCTCATCGATCAAGATGTTGTCCACCTCGTCGATGATGGCGAAATTAATGAGCTTGCCGGTGGCTTGTCTCTCGTGCGGCGGCAGGTGGCGTTGGCACTGCTGGAACTGCGGGTCGTAATTGGGATCGCCCCAGCGTGCCGGCTTCATATTGTCGCGCAGGTAGTCGAAGCCGAACTCGCTGTTGGTTCCGTAGGTGATGTCGCAAGCGTAGGCCTTGCGCCGATCCTCCGGCGTCATATGGCTTTGAATAAAGCCGGCCGAGACGCCCAGCATGTTGTAAATCGGCGACATCCATTCGCAGTCGCGCCGAGCAAGGTAGTCGTTGACCGTGACGACGTGAACCCCTTTGCACTCCAAAGCATTAAGGTACGCGGGGAGCGTCGCCACCAAGGTCTTGCCTTCGCCGGTGGCCATTTCGGCGATGTTGCCGCGATGCAAGACAATTCCCCCGATGATCTGCACGTCGAAATGGCGCATGTTCTTGGACCGATACGCCGCCTCCCGACAGGCGGCGAAGGCATAAGGGAGCAGGTCGTCGAGGGTTGGATATTTCGGCAAACGCTCGTCGAGCAGGGCGATGAGCGATTGGAAGGCAGCCGATGGTTCTGCGGTCGTCGAAGCGGCAGCGCAAGTCGCCGCGGTCTCGAGATGGGACGTCTTGCGCGGCAGCGGCTTGTGCTCCACCCCGAGGCGGCGGCGAAACTCGGCGGTCAGCTTCTCAAATTCCTCGTCGCGCAACTCCTTCATCAAGGGTTCCAGAGAATTCACCTGGTCCAACAATGAGCCGGGCACAACCTGATGTTCGGCCGAGTTCTTCAGCCGTACGTAACCCAACGATCGCACGAGACGGTCGTTGCTGGAACCGAACAATCGTCCTAGAAAACCGACAACGCTCTCGCCCCAATTCGACAAACGATCGGTCAAGCGTTCCCAAAAAGTCGACTGAATCTCAGTTTCGTTGGCCATGGAAATCTCGGCACTGGGTCGTCCGCAGCGGACACGGTACTCAGCACAACCGGCACGAACGCCAAAGGTTGCGTTGTTCCGCCAATCTAAACAGTCAGTTTAAGTTGCCAGGCGGAGGGGGTCAAGACAGACTCGCAACCGCTTGAGGGTGTAGCCACGGCTGTTCGAAGGTGCCGGAAGTTCTTTTGCGTCGGTCTGAGACCAAGTCGGCTCGTTCGAAAAATAACCACTTGCCCCGTGGAACGATCCTGGTGCCGTCCCGTCGTCGCATTCTCTGCGATGAGACTGCCCTTTACTTGGACGGCTGCGCCGGTTATCACCCCCTTCACAGGTTGGCCCTGGCATCGCGGTCACACCTTTGCCAACGATGGCGGCTCAACCGATGGTCAAGGAGGAACGCGCGTGACCGACTTCGATTGGAACCTGGGCCTCGTGACCACAGTCGCGTTGCTGGCGGGCGCCGTGGGCATATGGTGGACTCGGGCCCACCACTCGCCGCTGCGCAGCCGCCTTGGCCGCTGCTTGTTTGTTGTTTCCCTCTTGACACTAGGCGCCACCGTGGGACTCGCCGCCGTGGAACAGGCTCTTTGCCTGCCGCCCCTGGGGATCCTATCGGTGTTCCTGACGGTCGGCATGCTCTGGGACGCTCCAGCGGCGCCGTGGCAGCAGACGTAAGCCCGACGCAGGTGACAGGTCGTGGACGCTGCGGCGACGCGGCGCTGGTTGGCTCACCGGCGCCGTGCTACGCTGGGCGATCGGGATGTTTGCGCGGCCGCAGCTGGAATTGACAGCCCGGCGCGTTTGACTACAATTCACGCTTCGTCGCCCGTGGAGGCGCTGAATTTCGCGTTGGCTCGCCGGGCCGCCGTACTTGGCCGATCGCGGCCGGCGTGTCATCGCGTTGTCGATGGAAGGCCCCGTGTCTGTCGCCGCCGAGAACACGTTCGAACACGTCCGCACCGAGAAGCTCCGCCAGATCGCGGCCTTGGGCATCGATCCGTGGGGCCAACGGTTTGACGGGCATCAGGCGATCGGCGAGATCCGCAAACTGCCCTGCGATGCCCAGCCGCCGACGACGCGCGTGCGGGCCGCCGGCCGAATCGTGCAACGTCGCGGCCAAGGCAAGGCGTACTTCATCGACATCTGGGATTGGACCGGCAAGGTCCAAATCATGATCGGCCAGAAACAAGTCGGCGAGCAGGGCTGGGCCTTGACCCAGCTTTTGGATCTCGGCGACCTGATCGGCGTCGATGGCGTTTTCGGCAAGACGCGCATGGGAGAGCCTACGATTTTCGTGGATCGGCTCACCTATCTGGGCAAATCGCTCTTGCCTCACCCCGACAAATGGGGCGGCATGGCCGACATTGAATTCCGCCTGCGCCATCGCTACCTCGACCTCATCTACAGTCCGGAAACGCTCCAGCGCGCCAAGCAACGGATTCAGATCGTCCGCACCATCCGCAATTATCTCGACGCCCTCGGCTACGTCGAAGTCGAAGGCCCCACGCTCCACGCCATCGCCGGCGGCGCTGCCGCGCGGCCGTTCATCACGCACCACAATGCCCTGAATATCGACCTGTACCTTCGCATTGCCCTGGAGCTGCACCTCAAGCGGCTGCTGGTCGGCGGTATCGAAAAAGTCTACGAGATTGGCCGCGTTTATCGCAACGAAGGCATCGACGCGACTCACAACCCCGAATTCACGATGCTCGAGT
>JANWVS010000472.1 GCA_025056835.1 Gemmataceae bacterium
GCCGCGCCGTTTTCACTTCAAACCTAAAGACCACGTCGCCTTGGCCGAGGCCCTGGATCTCGTGGATTTCGAGGCCGGCGCCGCTGTGTCGGGACAAAAGTTCTACTTCCTCAAGAATGATGCCGTGCTCCTCGAATTGGCGCTGGTGCAATACGCCATCCAAACCCTGATCGAACACGGCTATACGCCGATTATCACCCCCGACCTGGCCCGGCAAGAAGTGCTCGAAGGCATCGGTTTCATGCCGCGCGGCCCGGAAACGCAGATCTACAGCATCGAAAACTCCGACTTGTGCCTCATCGCTACTGCCGAAATCACCTTGGGCGGCATGCACCGCGATAAGATTCTCGACGAATTGGACCTGCCGCAAAAGTATGTCGGACTTTCCCACTGCTTTCGCACCGAGGCCGGTGCTCCCGGACGGGACACCCGCGGCTTGTATCGCGTGCATCAATTTACCAAAGTGGAGATGTTCGCCTTTTGCGCGCCCGACCAAAGCAACGCGCTTCACGAAGAATTATTGAGCATCGAAGAGACAATTTTCCAAGGGCTTGGTTTGCCGTATCAGGTTATCGATACCTGCACCGGCGACCTCGGCGGTCCGGCCTATCGCAAATACGACCTCGAGGCGTGGATGCCGGGCCGCGGACAAGACGGTGAGTATGGCGAGGTCACCAGCACTTCCAATTGCACCGACTTCCAAGCGCGGCGGCTCAACATTCGCTACAAAAGTCCGCAATTCAAAGGAACGCGCTTCGTGCATACGCTCAATGGCACTGCCGTGGCCGTCAGTCGAGCGCTGGTCGCCATTCTAGAGAACGGCCAACAGGAGGATGGCAGCGTCATCATTCCGGAAGTGTTGCGCCCATGGCTCCGGGGCAAAGAACGCATCCAGCGGAAATAATTCTTTCCCACCGGCAGCGAACTTGATGCCGTTGATTCCCGTCGCGCGGCAGCCCCGGCGCTCGCCAAGTCGGCTTACCCGCTTCTCGCGCTGCTCATCCGCAGTCCGGACCTGATTGTAGTTCGCGGTTACCAATGGTCGCTACCAATGGTACTCCAGACCGAACTGGGCGCCTTGGGCCCAAAAGTCGGCGCGGCGCAGGAGGACAGCCGGTGTCATGGGTTGCGGCCCGCGGACCGGGCGCGGATTCAGCACGTCAGGAATATAGTCGATGTTGACCCGCCGATCGATTTGGTCCGCGGCACGAACGACACTGCTGAGGTACAGTGCGTTGTAGCCGGCATAGATTCGCAAGTGGTCAGTGATATCGAAACCAAGCTTAATGCCGAACTCGGGCAAGAAAGCAAAGTCGTCGCGCTCATAGCGGCCGATGTTGGTGACGAGAGCATACAGTCCGCCAACACCGTCGATCCGGGGAATGTTCTGGCCGGTGCCGTCGTCCACGTTCAAAAACGTAGTGGAACCTTGGATGTCGACGACCTGACGAACCACGCCGAATGCGACTTTGACACTGCCGGCGAGATACCAACGACCGATGATGCGCAATTCTCCTTCCAGACCAAGCTGGAAACCGTTAAACTGGTTGCGCGTCCGAAAACCATCGTAGACGAGGGTCTGCTGAAACGGCCGACCCAGCTCATCGGGATAGATGCTTTCGTAAATGTCGAGGGTGTCGGCGAGTTGGAGGTAGCGATAACCGATCTGTCCGTCCAGCCAGTAGCGCGGTCCGCAGCATAGCTTTTTGCGGAAATTCACGTCGAAGCCCCACAATCGGGTCTTATTTTGAATGGTCGTGGTACCGTTGGCAACGAAGTCCTGGCCGAAAGGATCCGTGTACGGGCCGGATACGACCTGATAGGCCTCCTGCTGATTCGTATCGTCGTAGAAAAGACGGGAAATGACGCCCGGCGAACCGGCGGTGAACTGGCTGCCCCGGTTGGCCAGGAAGAAGAAGCTGGCGTCCAAGCCCCAATCGCAACAATGCGGAAACCAGAAGCCGAAGGCAAAACGCGCGCCGGAGCGGATGCCGTTGTCGTCTTGCAACTGTTCATCGCCGTAAATGACTTGTGTGCCGGGCAACGCTCGACCGGAAGCCTCACCAAGGCCTGTCGGATCACTGCTGACCAACGGCGGCGCGCTTTGGCGGTTCAGCTGCCAGAGCAAATACTCCCCGCGAAGCCAGAACTTACCGGGCCGCGGCAGACAGCAGTCGTCGTCGCAACAACCGGCGCACTCACGCAACCAGCCATGACGCACCCCGCAACGGTGGGCGGAACAACTCGCCTCGCACAATCCGCAATCGCCGAGCACGACGCACCCTGCAACCGACGGCGCCGGTCCAGGACACGATCCGCAATCATTGAGAATCGTCGGCAACGGCTGGCCGTGCGGCACCGGGCCGAGATGCGGTTCGACAGGACGTGGCACGGGCAGCGGCTCGGGCGGTTGCAGTGGTTTCGCGGTACCGGGTTGCACCACCACCGGAGCCGTCGGCCCAAGGGGCATGAGGCGATGGATCTCGTCCGGATCCGTCACTTTGGCACGGAAGATCGGCGCTGCGGGTTCGGAAAACATGGCCGGCACGACCGCTCCCGTCGCTGCCTGGGACAGCGGCCGAGGACGATTCAGGATGACACCGGTATCGGAAGTGGTCTTGGTACGCTGGAACGCGGGAAGCCCGGCTTCGCCGGCGCCTGAAACGTGTTGCCCGAGAGCATCTGCGGCGGCAAAGCCGAGAAGCACTCCTAAACTGCCGATCGCCAGTGCCTTCATGGCTGCCATGGCTGCGTCCTCCGTGCTTTGCGATCCTTCTCCCCATTCCCATCGGCAGTCAGGCTCGGCGACAACGATAGAGAATAACGTCGCTACGACCGTTTCGGGAGTTGGTCACGTGCGTTGTTGGCACAACCGACACTTCTAATCTCCGTGGTCTCGGCGGAAAGACTTCACCCACGCCCGCCATTCGATCAGTCGATGCGCGATTGCTGGGCAAGCTGATAAAACTCGTTG
>JANWVS010000473.1:0-2706 GCA_025056835.1 Gemmataceae bacterium
GGCGCCGCTGCCCACGGAGAGTGTATCATGCCAACCTACATGGCCAAACCCGGCGAGGTCCCACGAAACTGGCATCTAATCGACGCCACCGATCAGGTGGTCGGACGATTGGCCGTGCGAATCGCCAACATCCTTCGCGGCAAACACCGACCCCAGTACACCCCTCATGTGGATACGGGCGACTTCGTCATCGTCGTCAACGCGGCGAAGGTGAAATTTACCGGCAGGAAACTCGAGCAGAAGACCTATCAGCGGTACTCGCACTATCCCGGTGGCTTGAAAATCATTCCCGCCAAGACTTTGTTGGAGAAACACCCGGAGCGGATCCTTGAAAACGCGGTGCGCCGGATGGTTCCGCGAAATAAGCTCGGCCGCGCCCAACTGGCCAAGTTGAAAATTTACGCCGGCCCCGACCACCCCCATCAGGCGCAGCAGCCGAAAGAATTGAAATTGAGCTAAACTCGCACGGCGCGCAGCCTGCTGTCGCCCAAGACGGAGAAGCGAACGTGGCAGAAGCGACGGTGAAAAAGCAATACTATCTTGGCACGGGCCGGCGGAAAACGGCGGTCGCGCGGGTTCGCATCCGCGAAGGCAGCGGCAACCTCACAATCAACGGCCGGCCCTTGGAGAACTATTTCACCGAAGACAAGGACCGCAATGCCGTGCTCGGACCACTGTTGCTCACGGAAATGAAGAACCGTGTCGATGTGGTGGTCAAGGTCCATGGCGGCGGGTTTAGTGGTCAAGCAGGCGCGATCTGCCAGGGCTTGGCACGGGCGCTGCGATCCATGTTTGGACCTGTTCCCGCCGACGCCCCGCCGGATTCGCCCGCCTTGGGCATGGACAAGAAACTGCGCGATTCCGGCTTCCTGACTCGCGATGGCCGTATGAAGGAACGCAAGAAGTACGGCAAGAAGGGGGCTCGCAAGAGCTTCCAGTTCTCGAAGCGGTAACGGAAAAAATTTCCTCGCGGCTCTAGCGAGCGCCTCCCGTATCGGTTACGCTAAGAACAAACGACTGGCGTTGCCGGAATACTGCCATGATGTCGTTATCTGCTCGCAGCGCACGGCGTCGCTCTGCCGTGCCGCTGGTGACTCTTAGCCTAGCCGGCTTCTTGACGCCGATCGCTGTCGCCGCCGATTTACCCCCTCCCGCGGCGCGGACCATTGATTTCCGCCGCGACGTTTATCCGCTGCTCAAGCAACACTGCTTTGCCTGCCATCAAGGGGCCGACGCCCAAGCCGGCTATCGCCTCGATCAGCGTGCCGATTTGCTCGGCGAGACCGACGGTCGGACCGCCGTTCGCATTGGCGCCAGTGATCGCAGTCGTTTGATTCAGCTGGTGGCTGGTCAGGTGCCGGGCAAGATCATGCCGCTGAAGGGGCCGCGGCTGACGGCGGAGCAGGTCGGCATCCTCCGCGCTTGGATCGACCAGGGGTTGGCGTGGGACGATGAGCTTTTGCCTGTCGAGCAACCGCGGAGCGACCATTGGGCCTTTCAGCCGGTGAAGCGTCCGCCCATACCCGCCGTGGCTAATTCGGCGTGGGTGCGGACGCCGGTCGATGCGTTTATTGCCGCCGCCCAGCAGCGCCAGGGGGTCGTGCCTGCTCCGCCGGCGCCGCGAAGGACGTTGATCCGTCGGCTGGCTTTTGACCTCACAGGGTTGCCGCCGTCCGCCGCGGAGATCGATGAGTTTGTCAATGATCCGTCGCCGCACGCGTACGAGAAATTGGTCGAGCGGTTGTTGGCTTCGCCTCACTATGGCGAGCGCTGGGGCCGGCATTGGCTCGACCTGGCCCGCTTTGCCGAGTCGGAAGGGTACGAAAGCGACCACACCCGGCCTTATGCGTGGCGCTATCGCGACTATGTCATCGCCAGTTTCAATCACGATAAGCCCTATGATCGCTTCCTGCGCGAGCAAATCGCCGGCGACGAGATCGAGCCTTATTCCGACGAAAACCTGATCGCCACTGGCTTTCTGGCGGCGGCGCGACTGAGCAGCAACGAGGAAGATCGTGCCCGCCAACGCAACGACGTGCTGGTGGATATTGTCAATGCCACGGCCGCGGTTGTCCTGGGGGTGACACTGCACTGCGCCCAGTGCCACAACCACAAATTCGATCCCTTCACGGCGCGGGACTATTACCGCTTCCAAGGCTTTTTCGTCAAGGGGGCGCCGAACAACTTGACCCTTCGGGACCCGAATCTGTGGGCCAAGTACGAACGCGCCAAACCGGCCGGCTACGACGCGGCCAAGGCCCGGTTGGGGAACTTGCTCGATGCCGGCCGCGACCGCCTGGTGACGGAGGCCCGCCGGAAACTCACCGAAGCGCAACGGAACGCCCTCGACACGCCCGAAGAACGCCGGACCCCTGAGCAAGAGCGACTCGCCCACGAAGCCGAGTTGACTTTACAGTTTACCCCCGATCGTATCGAGCGCGCCGTCATCGATTCTCCCCAACGTCAAGAATACGAAGCCCTCAAGCGGCAAATCGCCGCCATGGAAAAGGCGATGCCCGACGTGCCGCAAACCTGGGGCTTCTACTCGCCGGCCACCAGCCCAACCCGCATCGACGTGCTGCCGATGAAAGGGTTCTATCCGCCGCCATACATCCCGGCACAATTGGCGCGGGCGCGACCGTACCTGCTGATCGCAGGGGACGTGCACGAACGGGCGGCGCCCCTGGAGCCGGGTTGGCCGGCCCT
>JANWVS010000473.1:2716-2972 GCA_025056835.1 Gemmataceae bacterium
GCCCGACGCCGGCGTCCTTCTCCTCCCATCGGCCGCGGACTGCCTTGGTGGATTGGCTCATTCGTCCCGACCATCCTCTGACCGCCCGTGTTTGGGCCAATCGGGTCTGGCAATATCACTTTGGCCGCGGTCTCGTCGCCACGCCGAACGATTTCGGCACACGCGGCGCCAGGCCGACGCATCCCGAATTGCTCGACTGGCTCGCCGCCGAATTGGTGGCCAGCGGTTGGAGCACGAAGCACCTGCACCGCCTGAT
>JANWVS010000474.1 GCA_025056835.1 Gemmataceae bacterium
AACGTTGACCTCCGGAGCAGCCCGCTCGAGATCGCCCTTGCGAAGGTTCAGCACGGCGCGGTAGTACGCCGTCTGAAGTTTGTCGCCCTTGAAGTGATTGATGATTTTTTCGGCTTCCTCCCAGTCGCGCTCGGCGACGTGCAAGCGAAACCAGTGATTGCGGTGATAGATGCCGAGCTTTTCGCAATGGGCGCGGCAGGCACGGGCCTCCTTGAATCGCCCGTCATGGATCAGGGCTTGCAGCAGCGTCTCCTGGTGATGGGCATACTGCCAATCCTCCGTGTGTTTGACGTTCATCTCCTTGTGGTAAGCGTCTTGCAGTTCGATGGCGTACAGCGACCAGTCGGTCGTTTTGTCCCACTTGCCGATGCGCATGGCGAGATGGGCCTGCATGTGGAAGGCGTGCGGCAAGCCGGGAGACGATTTCATGTAGCCCAAGGCGTGCGGCCAACCCAGCGCCGGCCGACGGATGTTTTCGTAGTGATGAATCAGTTCGTGATGGGCGCCGGGGTGAAGCGGATTGACGCGCAAAAGCGCCTTGTAGTACGGCACGCCCGCATTGGGGCCGTCGGCAACCTGCGCGCGACAGAACCAGCCTTCCTCGTCGTCGTCGTATAGGGTGAGAAGTTCATCGAGGTATTTCGCGGCCTCTTTGCGACGGTTCTCGGGCTTGACACCGTCGAGCATCCCCTTTTCCGCCAGCCGCGCCTTGATGAGATACGTCTCGCGGTGGCCCGCTCGGGGCAGAAACTGCTGGGCTTTGCGCAGGGCCTCGTTGTGTTGCGGTCGCGGCCACTTCTCCAGGGCCTTACTCAGTCCCCACCACGCCATCGGACATTCCGGGTCGAATTGGGCCGCCGTTTCAAAGGACCGTGCCGCCTCCATCCACACATAGGAGTAGTAATAAGCCAGCCCCTGGTCGAAATGTGCCTGGCACTCCGGCGAACTGGTAGTGATCGGATAATGAACCAAGCACAAATCCTTCTTGAGCTTGGCGGGGCTGAGCTTGGTGATCGGCAGTTGATGGGGATCGGGCTGTTTGTGGCTTTCCCGTCCCTGGGCGGCGGCGTTGGAAGCGGCCAAGCCAAGCAGGCAAACGGCGCAAGCCAGGCGGTACGTCGTCATAGTGCAACCTTAGAATCTCGGGCGGGTAGGCTGTTTGGTTATTGTGGCGCGTGGCCGGCCGATTTTCCAGGGCAAATCCGGTTCGGCTTGCACAAGCCCGCGCTTCCGACTATGCCCGCTGCCCGGCCATTGCCCCGGCGCAACGATTGCCCTTTGCGCCGTCGCGACGGTTGGGTATCATCGGCGTCCGATTGAGGGATCCGTTCATGACCTCCCAGCAGCGGCCGTTGTATTTTTGCGTCGGTCCGCAAAGCAGCGGCTCGACGCTCATCTCGTGGTGCTTTCTCCAGCGGCGCGACATGGACGGCATTCTCGACGCCGACAACGACATCTTCGCCGAGGTTCCGCGACAGCTGCGGGCACCGTTGCCGTGGATCAAGACTACCATCAGCAGCTTTCGCTTCTGCGAACAACTTGCCTATTACCAGGACGCCGGCTGGACGGTCCACCCGTTGTTAGTCTGCCGCGACGTGCGTGCCGTCTATGCTTCGCTGCGCACCAAGAGCTACGGTCGCAACGGTACCACGGCCGAAGACCCGCCTCTGCGCCTGCGCTTGCGGCGTTTCCGCGAAGACTGGGAGTTGTTTCGCGCTAAGGGCTGGCCGATCCTCCAGTACGAACGATTCCTCCAGCAACCCGAAGATGAACTCCGCGCCGCCTGCGCGGGACTCGGCTTGCCCTGGGACGAGGCCATGCTCACCTGGCCCAAACCGGCGCACGAAATCTTCGATACCCGCCACGGCAACGAACATTTTCGCCAAAGCTGCGGCGGCAACCTTCGCCAAAGTCTGCGGCCCAGCGCGCCGCCGCTGGAGGCCTTGGACATCCCCGGCGGCGAGCTAGCCTGGCTGGAGTCGGAATTCGCCGAGTACAATCGTGTCAACGGCTATCCTGCCCATGTCCGCCTCCGCAGCCACGGTGCCGACCCGGCAGCAGTGGCCGTGCCGACGTTTGCCGTCACTCGCCGCTACAAATGGACAATGCACCAGAAGCCGCTGACCTATTTGCTCTACAAGATTGGCCTCATGTCGAAAGCCGGCTGACGACGGTTCGCGGACGCCGCTCGTTGCCCTGGTGCAACAACCTTGCGCTTCCTTTTCGTCTCGCTGCTAAAATCTCCGCAACGCGCTGACGCGGTCGATCGGAGGTTGTCTCATGCACTCGTGGCGAATCGTGTTCGTCGGTCTTTGGCTCACGTCGGATTGTGGTTCCTGGGCGGCCGCCGCGGCGCCATGGGACGACATCCAGGCTGGAACGATCACCACCGTCGCCGGCACCGGCACGAAAGGCTACGGTGGAGATGGCGGCCCGGCCCTCAAGGCCCAGCTCGATCAGCCGTTTCACTGCGAGATCGACGCCCACGGCCAGCTCTATATCGCCGAAGCAGGCAACCACTGCATCCGCAAGGTCAACCTCCAGACCGGCATCATCACGACGGTCGCCGGCACGGGCAAGGCGGGCTACACGGGAGACGGAGGCCCCGCCACGGCCGCCACGTTCAACGAACCGTATTCGGTCGTCGCCGATGCCGACGGCAACTTGTACATCGCCGACCGTCTCAACGCCGTCGTCCGCCGCGTGGACGGCAAGACCGGCATGGTCACGACCATTGCAGGCACCGGTGTGAAGGGTTACTCCGGCGACGGCGGCCCAGGCACAAAAGCTCAGCTGCGAGAGCCTAACGACGCCGTCCTTGATGGTCGCGGCGGCCTGTTGATCGCCGACGTTGCCGATTGGCGCGTCCGCCGCTTGGACCTGAAAACGGGAATCATCACGACCTTCGCGGGAGTCGGCAGAAAGCCGATCGGGCTGAAAACCGTCATCGACCGGGCGACACTCGGCG
>JANWVS010000475.1 GCA_025056835.1 Gemmataceae bacterium
GAAGCGTCCAGCCCTGGCCATTGAATCGTTTCACTAGGCCTCACTGGTCCACGACGACATCGAAGACGACGACACTTTCCGTTACGGCCGCACCACGCTGCACCGGCAGCACGGCGTCGGCACGGCGATCAATGTGGGCGACTACCTCATCGGTCTCGGCTATCGGTTGGTAAGCCGCGAGCGCACCAGCATTGGCGCCGACACGGCCGCCGACATTCTCGACAAACTGGCCGAGGCGCACCTGAAACTGTCCGAGGGCCAAGGGGCCGAACTGCTGTGGCGCGATGCCAAAGACAAGACGCTGACCGCCCTGGACGCCTTGAAAATTTACGCCCTCAAGACGGCGCCGGCGTTCGAAGCAGCCTTGTATGCCGGTTTGCGCCTGGCGGGACCGACGGGTGCGTATGACAAGATGGTTGCCGATTTCAGCCGCCACCTCGGCGTGGCCTTTCAGATTCTCAATGACCTCAACGATTGGGAAGGCGACAGCGACAACAAGCTGATCGCCGGGCAGGACGTGTTGGCCGGCCGACCGACGTTACTGCTAGCCTTGGCGTTGGAAGGCCTGACAGGCGACGCCAAGCTGGAATTGTTGCAGCTGTTGCACCGCGACGACCACCAGCGCACGCAAGATCCGCCGGCGATCGATTCCCTCACCGTCGTGAGGATCCGCCGCTTGTTCGAGAAAGCGAACGTCTTTGAAAAGGCTGAGAAGCTCGTGGACAAGTATCGCGCCCGGGCTGAAGCGATCGCCGATGAAGTCGAACCCACGGCGCTGCGCGAGTTGTTGTATTACCTGGTCGACACGGTGCTGACGCGGACGGTAAACGCGGCGACACCGGCGCCCCCCTCGTTGTTGTCGCTTCAGCTGGTGCCTTGAGTTCCGAGCGCGCCGACATGCAGGATCCCTGCTCGCTGCTGGCCGAGCTGCTGACGCTGTTTCCTCCGGACGACTGGATGCGCCGCCATGAAGTCATCGCGGCCGACGAGGTGCCGCAACCCTATCACAAGTTGTTGGTCCACGACCAGCACATGACGGTCACGATTGAAGACCATTACGGTGATCTCGTCGATGTCCGCGTGTTGCAGGTAGTGCAGCGCGGCGGCGAATATGCGCGCAAGATTCTCCTGGCGCTGCAAAGCACCGGGCGTATCGTGCAGTTCGGCCTGGTGCGGATCCGCTTTCAGTATTGCAGCCCCGAGGTGCAGCGAGAGATCGCGGCCGGACGCACGCCGCTGGGCCGCATCCTGATCCAACACAATGTGCTGCGCCGCATCGAACCGATCGCTTTTTTGCGGATCGAGCCAGGGCCGGACCTGCGGCAGTGGTTTGCCATGCGGCCTGGGCCAATGGTCTACGGCCGCTTGGCGCTGATCCACTGCGACGCTCAACCGGCGGTGGAGCTATTGGAGGTGGTTGCCCCATGAGCAGCGCCGTTCGTCTGCGCTCTGAGTCGTGCGGCCTTGGCCCCGTGGCCGTTGCGGCCGCCACGTTAGCATGCCTCGGCTGTAGCGAAGGCATCAAGTCCAAGCCGTTGCCCAGCGCGTTGACCGTGAATCGGCCGGTCAAGGACGACGGCGGAGGCAGCGCCCGCGAGTTGGTGGACCGGCTAGGCGGCCGCGAGGGAATCAAGCGAATCGCCGACGCTTTGCTGATCCAGCTCGGCAACGACGACGACTTACCGCCGAGCTTTCGCCTGCAATTCTTGGCTGGCGATCGCGAGCCGCAACCCCGCGAGCTGGAGCGCATTCTGCGAGAAGTCGCGGCCGGGCAAAGCGGTAGGATCGACTTCGGCCCTTTGCGCGTGGACGATGCGGCCGTGCGCCGCCGAATCGAGCAGCTCGTGGATGCCGCCGCACATCAAGCGGGCGTCGGTCCGGTCGAGCGCGCTGAGCTGAAAGCGGCGTGGCAAAAGGCAAGTGCCGGCGTAAAATAGTGTTTCCCGCCTTCCGCCGCATTCCCCCAGTCGGAGACTTCCGGTGTCGCAAAACGCCTTGCATCCCGAACCGCAAAGACTGAACGTCACGCACTGGTTGATCCTGACCATCGCCGCTATCGGTTTCGCGTTTGACATTTATGAATTGCTGGTCATGCCCATTATCGCCCGACCGGCCCTGGCGGCGCTGTTAGGCGTCGATCCCGATACGGCCAGCGGCACGCAGGCAGTGCTCGACTGGACCGGCTACATCATGTGGGGCAGCGCCTTGTGCGGCGGCACCTTCGGCCTGCTCGGCGGCTACCTGACCGACTGGTTCGGCCGACGGCGGTTGTTGACCTGGAGCATCATGCTCTACGCAACTTCCGCCCTGGCCTCCGGCTTCGCGACGACGCCCGAAGTCTTCCTGGTCTTGCGCTGTACGACGTTCATCGGCGTCTGTCTCGAATTCGTGGCGGCGGTCGCCTGGTTGGCCGAGTTATTTCCCAATCCCAAGCAGCGCGAGGCCGTGCTCGGCTACACGCAGGCGTTTTCCTCGGTCGGCGGCTTGCTCGTCACCGCAGTATATTGGCTGATCAATCAGTTCCTTGACAGTCTGCCCCCCATCTATGGCGAACACGCCGCTTGGCGCTACACGCTGATATCTGGCGTGATTCCGGCGCTGCCGTTGATCGTCATTCGGCCGTTCTTACCGGAATCGCCGGCGTGGCAGCGCAAGCGCGAAGCGGGGACCTTGCAGCGGCCGAGCTTTCGGCAACTGTTCCAGGTCCGCTTTCGCCGGACGACGCTGGTGACCGCGGCCTTGTTCGCTTGCGGCTACGGCGCGGCCTTTGGCGCGATCCAACTGACGCCGCAAATGGTCCCCGGCCTCATCGACGATCTCAAACCGTTGCCGGGTCTGCGCGAGGCCTACGAATGCGGCGGCGATCCCGCAAAACTAGCCAAGCTTCAGGACCGCATCGAGGAGGAGAAGAAAGCGATCGCGCGGGCCGAAGCGGAACACGGTGTCGACTCGGACCACGCCAAG
>JANWVS010000476.1 GCA_025056835.1 Gemmataceae bacterium
GCCGGCGCGACGGCAGCGATATGATGTCTCCGGTCGGAAATCACAGGTGCTGGTCAAACGGCTGACCGCACCGACGCCGGAACAACCTTGACCGATGACCTTAACACCGGCCTTTGTTGCCGCAAGTCTGGCGGCGCTGAGGACGCCGATGTCGGCTGGAACAAATCGCTCACCCGAAGTGTTATTAGTCGAGGGACTGAAAAAGCAGGCCCGGCAGCTGGGGTTCGACGCTGTCGGTATTGCTCCCGCTACGCCCGCGGACGATTTTCCGCAGTTTCTCGCCTGGTTGGATCGCGGTCATGCCGGTGACATGGCTTACCTTCGCCGGCATGGGGAGGCGCGTCGGCATCCGGCGTCGATTCTATCGGACGTTCGCAGCGTCGTTATGGTACTGCTTAACTACCGGTGCCCCGACGGCCGAGCTGAACAATCGACCGATTGCTCTCAAGAAGCAAAGCACCCTCCGCGGGCGGCGCGGGTGGCTCGGTATGCGTTGGGCCGCGACTACCATGACGTACTTCGCGAAAAACTCAACTCCTTACTGGCTTGGATTCAACAACAGCGACCACAAACCCGCGGTCGCGGCGTTGTCGACACCGCCCCGCTTTTGGAACGCGACTTTGCTCGGCGGGCTGGGTTGGGGTGGGTAGGCAAGAATACGATGCTGATTAACCCGCGATTGGGCAGTTTTACCTTCCTGGGTGCATTGTTGCTTGACTTGGAATTGCCGACGGACGAACCATTTGTGCGTCAACACTGCGGAACCTGTACCGCTTGTCTCGATGCTTGTCCGACACAAGCCTTCGTCGGGCCTTACCAACTCGATGCGCGACGCTGTATCAGTTACCTGACGATCGAGTTGCGCGGTACGATACCGGAAAACCTGCGAGCCGGCGTGGGAGATTGGCTGTTTGGCTGCGATGTCTGCCAAGACGTCTGTCCATGGAATCGGAAAGCGCCTTGGGGGCAAGCGTCGGAGTTGGCGCCGCGTGCGGAGATTGCGGACCTTGATCCGATCGAGCTACTTGATCTAAGCGAGGACGAGTTCCGCCGCCGGTTTCGAGGAACGGCCCTTTGGCGAGCCAAGCGCCGAGGACTGGTCCGCAATGCCATCGTGGTTGTCGCCAATCGCGGCGACGCGAAGGCTGCGCCCTTTTTAAAGCGTGCGTCCGAAGACAGCGACCCGGTCGTTCGTGAAACCGCCCGGTGGGCCTTGGCGCGGTTATGCGCCCATGCCCCAAGTCGATTTTTCGATTTTGCCTAGAACGAACCATGCCCAGCATCGTCATAATTGCGCCATGCTTCCCCGGTGGGGATGGGGAACTGTCTTGCGCGAAGAAAAATTGCGTGCGAATGTCTTTTTCAGAATAGCTAGAACTCCCAGATTAGCCAAAGCTCTTATATTCCCTAATTGGATTGGACGAAACATCCGCGTATGTCATTTTTGAAAAGGAATTTGGTGCAGAAGCGGTGAACGTTCGTATCCATTGAACGTGAGGCAACCATGAATTTCCGGTCGTTCAAGCGGTTTTTCCGAGGCGGCGTCAAGCAAGTTCGGCGGTTCAAGGGAAACTCTGCCGCCGGACGACGCTCGACTGCTCGGCTAGAGGTCGAAGCTCTCGAAAACCGCCTGGTGATGTCGACGTTGCCGGCGCCGACAGTGACCGATCTCGCCCAACTCGACGGCGTTGCCGCGAGCAATCCGGTTTTTGGGCCACAGGTCGCCATGGATCCTTTGAATCCCAACACACTGGTGGAGGTCCACGGTTGGCTTGGCCCTGGCAACGTGACTGGAGCGGCCAACCAAATCAACGGTCAATTATGGGGCAACTATTCCTTTGATGGCGGTCGCACTTGGGCGACCTCCGGCGGCGTGTTCCTCAATTCGGCCATCATCGACCCCGCGACGGGCGGACCTTACGAGCAGATTTCCAACGTCAGCGTCTCCTTCGATCGCTCCAATCGAAACCAGCTGTATGTCGTAATGCGGCAACACAATACCGCGAATACTAGCGGGGCGATCGTTTTTAACCGCTACACGTTGACCACTGGCGGTTTCGTGCAAGATCAGGCGGTCGGCGACAAGGTGCTGTATCGCTGGTTCAATTCGGCATTGGTGAACGCCGATCCGGCCTTCAACACTTACATCGGTATCGACAACAACGAGCCAAGCTACGTCGATCCGATCACCGGTCTGGTGCAGACGGACACCATGGCCACCATGATCGACGATCCATTCGACGCGGATCCAACGCGCCTCATCCCCAAGGCAATCTACGTTGCCTGGAACACAAATCAGCGCTTCCCCACAGCCATGGGTTCGGGGCAGGGCAGCAATATCTTTATCGCCGCCAGTGCTGACGGCGGCCACAACTGGACCACGCAACAGCAGGTCACCGGCTTCGGGCCTGGCGGCGGCGCTAATCAGCCGCGGATCTTCTTCACGCAAGGCACAGGTGTCGATCCGAATGACCCGAACGTGACGCCGCGCGTGGCCGGCGGCATGATGAACATCTTGTACAACAACGGCACCACCATCGCCATTGCCCAGACTAACGCCAATCCCGACAACACCAATCCTTTGCAGCCGCTCACCGGCACCGCGAATTACATTCCCGTGGCCGCCCAACAATTTCGCGGCACCGGCGGTGCGATTTTCGATGCTGCCTCCGCCAACCCCGACATTCCTTCGGCAACCACGTTCACTATACCTGTGACGCTGAATGCCCTCTCGTTCTTAGATGAAAACGGCGTGCCCGTGTTTCTCAACGACCTGGACGTCGAAATCAACCTGGTGACGGCCCACACGGCGCATTTGGAAATCACGCTGCAACCGCCCGTCGGACCATCGTTCACGTTGCTGCGCAACCGGATCGATTCGAGCGGCAACACCATCTCCACGGCGGTGGGTTTACCGGACGCCAACGACCTCGGCGTCGTCACCGACATCAACG